>JAQGLF010000015.1 GCA_028293025.1 Alphaproteobacteria bacterium | reverse complement strand
GCCGGTTACGAGGAGATCGCCCGCGCCGGCGGCGGCATCCTGTCGACGGTGAAGGCGACTCGACTTGCCTCTCGCGAGGCGCTGGTCGAAGAGTCGCGGCCGCGGCTGCGCGCCCTGATGGCAGGCGGCGTCACGACGGTCGAGATCAAGTCCGGCTACGGCCTCGACACGCCGACCGAGATGAAGATTCTGGAGGCGGCGCGGACGCTCGGCGAGAGCGAGACGGTGCGGGTGGCGTCGACCCTGCTCGCCCTCCACGCGCTGCCGCCCGAGCATCGCGAGAGCCGCACCGATTTCGTCGACATGGTCGTCGACGAGATGGTCCCCGCCATTGCCGAGGCCGGGCTGGCGCAGGCGGTGGACGGCTTTTGCGAAGGCATCGGCTTCACGCCCGAAGAGGTCAGGCGGCTGTTCGAGGCGGCGGACGCGCATGGCCTCCGGGTCAAGCTCCATGCCGAGCAGCTCAGCAATTTGCGCGGCGCGGCGCTGGCGGCGGAGTTCGGGGCCCTCTCCGCCGACCATCTCGAACATGCCGACGAAGCGGGCGTGGAGGCGATGGCGCGCGCGGGCCTGGTCGCGGTGCTGCTTCCCGGGGCCTTTTACGCGCTGCGGGAAACGCGCAAGCCTCCAATCGCCCTGCTGCGCAGCCACGGCGTGCCGATGGCGGTGGCGACCGACTGCAATCCCGGCACCTCGCCGTCGCTGTCGCCGACCCTGATGCTGAGCATGGCCTGCACTTTGTTCGGGCTGACGCCGGAAGAGGCGCTTGCGGGAATGACCGTCCATGCCGCAAAGGCGCTCGGGCTGGAGCGGGAGGTCGGCACCGTGACCACGGGCAAGGCGGCCGACCTTTGCATCTGGGCGGTCAGCCTGCCGGCCGAGCTGTGCTACTGGATCGGACTGCCGGGACCGCAGCGGCGGATCGTCGCAGGCGAGGATGCGTGAACCGGCTAAACCGAGTACCCGCTCATCCTGAGTAGGGACTGAGCCCGGCGAAGGCCCGTATCGAAGGACCGTCCTTCGATACGCCGTTTCGCCAAGCTCAACGGCTACTCAGGATGAGCGGATGGATTGATGGAGAGCTGATGCCCTCGAGACGCGACAATAGCCGCTCCATCCGCGCCCGCACCGGGCCGGAGATCGTCGCCCGCAGCTGGGCGACCGAGGCGGCGGTGCGCATGCTCCAGAACAATCTCGATCCGCGCGTCGCCGAAGCCCCGGAGGAGCTGATCGTCTATGGCGGTATCGGCCGGGCGGCGCGGGACTGGGAATGCTTCGACCGGATCGTCGAGATGCTCGAGCGGCTGGAGGAACACGAGACCCTGCTCGTCCAGTCGGGCAAGCCGGTCGGCGTCTTCCGCACCCACGCCGACGCGCCGCGGGTGCTGATCGCCAATTCGAACCTGGTGCCGAAATGGGCGACATGGGAGCATTTCCACGAGCTCGATCGCAAGGGGCTGATGATGTACGGCCAGATGACGGCCGGCTCCTGGATCTACATCGGCACCCAGGGCATCGTTCAGGGCACCTATGAGACCTTCGTCGAGATGGGCCGGCAGCATTATGACGGCGATCTCAACGGCCGCTGGATTCTGACCGCGGTCCTCGGCGGCATGGGCGGCGCCCAGCCGCTGGCGGCGGTGATGGCCGGCGCCCATTGCCTCGCCATCGAATGCCAGGAGAGCCGGATCGAGAAGCGGCTGGAGACGCGCTATCTCGACCGCCGCGCCGCCAGCCTCGACGAAGCGCTGGAGATCCTCCGCACCGCCGACGCGCCGATCTCGGTCGGGCTGCTCGGCAATGCGGCCGGGATCCTGCCCGAGATGGTGCGGCGCGGCATCCGACCCGACGCAGTGACCGACCAGACTTCGGCCCACGATCCGGTGAACGGCTATCTGCCGATCGGCTGGACGGTGGCGGAATGGGCCGAGCGGCGCGAGCGCGATCCGAAGGCGGTGGAGGAAGCGGCGCGTGCCTCCATGGCCGTCCATGTCGAAGCGATGCTCGCCTTCCGGGAGATGGGCATCCCGACCTTCGATTATGGCAACAACATCCGCCAGGTGGCGAAGGACGCCGGCGTCGCCCACGCCTTCGATTTCCCCGGCTTCGTCCCGGCTTATGTGCGACCGCTCTTCTGCCGCGGCATCGGCCCGTTCCGCTGGGTCGCCCTGTCCGGGGATCCGGAGGACATCTACCGGACCGACGCCAAGGTGAAGGAGCTGATCCCCGACGATCCCCACCTCCACCGCTGGCTCGACATGGCGCGCGAGCGGATCGCCTTCCAGGGCCTGCCGGCGCGAATCTGCTGGGTCGGGCTCGGGCAAAGGCACCGGCTGGGCCTCGCCTTCAACGAGATGGTGGCACGCGGCGAGCTGAAGGCGCCAATCGTCATCGGCCGCGACCATCTCGACAGCGGCTCGGTCGCCAGCCCCAATCGCGAGACCGAGGCGATGAAGGACGGCTCCGACGCCGTCTCCGACTGGCCGCTGCTCAACGCCCTCCTCAATACCGCTTCGGGCGCGACCTGGGTGTCGCTCCACCATGGCGGCGGCGTCGGCATGGGCTATTCGCAGCATGCGGGGATGGTGATCGTCGCCGACGGCACCGAAGCGGCGGCGCGGCGGCTGGAGCGGGTGTTGTGGAACGACCCCGGCACCGGCGTCATGCGCCACGCCGACGCCGGTTACGGGGACGCCATCGCCTGCGCCCGCGAGCAGGGCCTCGATCTGCCGATGCTCCGCTGATGGAAAGGGAGACGCTGACCCCCGGTTCCGTCCCCCTTGCGGCCCTGAGACGCGTCTGGGCGGGGGCGCCCGTGGCGCTCGCCGACGACGCATGGACCGGAATCGCCGCC
>JAQGLF010000317.1 GCA_028293025.1 Alphaproteobacteria bacterium | reverse complement strand
TCTCGTTCATGCAAACCTCGTCATCCCGGCGGAAGCCGGGATCTCAGGGAGGAAAAGTGGGCACGTTGGCCGCGTCGGGATCCCGGCTTTCGCCGGGATGACGATGACGTGTTTCACCGCAGCGCCTCCTCGATCGCCGCTTCGATCTCGGCGATCTTGAAGGGCTGGCCGGAGACCTTGTTCACCGGACGCGCGTCGACGAGATATTGATCGCGCAGCAGCGTCTTCAATTGCCCCTTGTTCATCTCGGGCACGATGATCCGCTCGTAGGAACGGAGCAGGTCGCCGAGGTTGCGCGGCAGCGGCCAGATGTGGCGGATGTGGATGTGGGCGACGTCGAGCCCGCGGGCGCGGGCGCGGCGGACGGCCTGGTGGATCGGGCCGTAGGTCGAGCCCCAGCCGACCACCGCCAGCCGGCCGCCAGCCGCGCCGAAGCACACCTCCTGCTCGCCGATGCCGTCGGCGATCCCCTGCACCTTGGCGGCGCGAAGGTCGGTCATCGCCTGATGGTTGTCGGGCGAATAATCGATATGGCCGGTCGCCGCATTCTTCTCGATGCCGCCGATCCGGTGGGTGAGGCCGGGGGTGCCGGGCCGGATCCAGACGCGGGCGAGCTTGCCGTCGCGGGCATAGGGATTGACCGCCTCGCCTTCCGCCGGCGGCTCCTCGTGGAAGGTCACCGGGAAGGGCGCATAGCCGCCCATATCGGGCACTTTCCAGGGCTCGGCGGCATTGGCGATATAGCCGTCGGTGAGCAGCATCACCGGCGTCATATATTGGGTCGCGATGCGGCAGGCCTCGATCGCGCAGTCGAAGGCGTCGGCCGGAGAGCAAGCGGCGATGACCGGCATCGGCGTGTCGGCGTTGCGGCCGTAGACCGCCTGGTAGAGATCCGATTGCTCGGTCTTGGTGGGAAGGCCGGTCGAGGGCCCGCCGCGCTGCGAATTGACGACGATCAGCGGCAGCTCGGCCATGACCGCAAGCCCGATCGCCTCGGTCTTGAGCGCAATGCCGGGCCCCGACGAGGACGTGACGCCGAGGCAGCCGGCATAGCTCGCGCCGATCGCCGAGCCGATGGCGGCGATCTCGTCCTCCGCCTGGAAGGTGGTGACTCCATATTCCTTGAGGCGCGAGAGATGGTGGAGGATCGCCGAGGCCGGGGTGATCGGATAGCCGCCGAAGAACATCTTCAGCCCGGCGAGATGGGCGCCGGCGACGAGGCCGATCGAGATCGCCTCGGCGCCGGTGACGGTGCGGTAGAGGCCCGGCTCGGCCGGCGCGGGGTCGAGATGGTGCCGGGGGATCTGGCCGCCGATCTCGGCCGTCTCGCCATAGGCATGGCCTGCGTTGAGCGCGGCGATGTTCGCTTCGGCCAGCTCCGGCGCCTTGGCGAATTTCGTCTTCAGCCAATCCTCGATCGGCGCGCGGTCGCGGTCGAACATCCACAGCGCCAGGCCGAGCGTCCACATATTCTTGCAGCGCAGGGCCTCCTTGTTGCCGAGGCCGAACGGCTTCACCGCATCGAGGGTGAGCTGCGAGATGTTGAAGGCGAGCAGCTGCCACCGGGCGAGGCTGCCGTCGCCCAGCGGATTGGCCTCATAGCCGGCCTTGGCGAGGTTGCGGGCGCCGAACTCGCCTTCGTCGGCGATGATCAGGCCGCCGGGCTTCAGATCGGCGACATTGGTCTTGAGCGCGGCCGGGTTCATCGCCACCAGCACGTCGGGTGCGTCGCCGGCGGTGTCGATCGCCGCCGAGCCGAAATTGATCTGGAAGGCGGAGACGCCGAAGGTCGTCCCCTGCGGCGCCCGGATCTCGGCCGGAAAATCGGGGAAGGTGGCGAGATCGTTGCCGGCAAGCGCGGTCGACAGGGTGAACTGGCCGCCGGTCAGCTGCATGCCGTCGCCGCTGTCGCCGGCGAAGCGGACGACGACCGCCTCGGGCGCCGGATGCGCCGATGCTTCTTCGGGCGTCAGATAATGACTGGCGGTCGCCAAAACGCTTTCCCTTCAAACTTCCGGCGCAGGTGTAGCGGCGAGGGCGCAAGGCCACAACGGGTGGCGGCGCGGCGTCATTCGCTTATGGGACGCAAGATAGGCATTTCGATTCGCAACTCAACGGAGCATCTCTTGGCCGATCCCGTCGTCAGGCCCGACGTCCGCCGTTTCCTCGACTATCTGAACGCCCTCCCCGGGCCGAGCAGCCATGAGGTCGGCCCAAACGAGGCGCGGACGATGATGCTCGCCTCCCGCCACGTCGCCGACGCGCCGGTGGGGGAGCTCGCGGTGATCCGGGATCTGTCCTGCCCGGGCCCGGCGGGTGAGATCCCGCTCCGCCTCTACGACGCGCAAGCAAGCCGGGGCGCCGGGCCGCTGATCCTCTTCTTCCACGGCGGCGGCTTCGTGCTCGGCGACCTCGACACGCACGAGCCCTTTTGCGCCGAGCTGGCGCGCGCGCTCGATCTGCCGGTGCTGGCGGTCGACTATCGGCTCGCGCCGGAGCATCCCTTCCCCGCCGGGCCCGAGGATTGCATCGCCGCCGCGCGCTGGGCCGCGGCGGGGGCCGGGGCGCTGGGGCGGGAGGTGACGGGCCTCGTCACCTGCGGCGACAGTGCGGGCGGCAATTTCGCGATCGTCGTCAGCCTGGCGCTGCGCGACGAGCCGGCCGCGGTGCCGGTGATCGCGCAATGGCCGATCTACCCGGCCGCCGATCCGGAGCAGGGCTATCCTTCCTATGAGGATTTCGGCGAGGGCTATCTGCTCACCCATGACGGCATGCGCTGGTTCGATATATGCTATCGGCCGGCGCAGCGCGACTGGCGCTATTCGCCGATGGTGAAGAGCCAGGCCGGCATGCCGCCGACCCTGGTCGTCACCGCCGGGCTCGACCCGATCCGCGACCAGGGCCGGGCCTATGCCGCCGCCTGCATCGAGGCGGGCGTGCCGACGATCTTCCGCGAGGCGGAGGGCAATATCCACGGCTTCATCAATTTGCGGAAGGCGATCCCCTCCTCCGAAGACGATCTGCGCGGCTGCTTCGAGATGCTGAAGGGCATGATCGCGGAAGCGACGGCGCAATGATCAACCTCTCCGAATATGGCTATCGGCCGGCGGTCGGGGTGATGCTGGTCAACGATAGGCGGCAGGTCTGGGTCGGGCAGCGCCTGGATAGCAGCCTCGAAGCCTGGCAGATGCCGCAGGGCGGCCTCGACCCCGGCGAAAGCCCGCGCGACGGCGCGCTGCGCGAGCTGCAGGAGGAGACCGGCATCGACCCGGCGCTGGTCGAAATCCTTGCCCAGGCGAAGGAGGAGCTGACCTACGATCTGCCCGACGATCTGATCGGCAAGATCTGGAAGGAGAAATGGCGCGGACAGCGCCAGACCTGGTTCCTCGCCCGCTTCCTCGGTGCCGACACGGACGTCCAGATCGACACGCCCGATCCGGAGTTCCGCGCCTGGAAATGGGCCGAGCCCGAAGCGCTGCCCGCCTTGATCGTGCCGTTCAAGAAGCGGCTCTACGAACAGGTGCTGGAGGCGTTCCGCCAGTGGCTTTGAGCCGCCGGGCAAGCTAGAGGCCCTGCATGAGGGGGCTTTCAGCCATCGAAGCAGAGGCGGTGGAGCGGGCCGGAGCCGAGCCGATGCTCGATCAGGTCCGGGCCTGGGCGGCGGTGAACAGCGGCTCGCGCAACCTCGGCGGGCTGGCGGCAATGGCCGGCCTCTTCGCCGACGCATTCGCCGCGCTGCCGGGCGAGGTTGCCCTGAAAGAGCCCTCGCCCTTCGAGGCGATGGAGGCCGACGGATCGCTGCAGCCCGTGGCACATGGCCGCAACCTCCACCTCGTCGTCCGACCGCAGGCGCCGGTGCAGCTGCTTTTCACCGGCCATATGGACACCGTGTTCGGCGCCGACCACCCGTTCCAGCAGGTCTTCTGGCGCGAGCCGGACCGGGTGCTCGGCGGCCCGGGCGTCGCCGACATGAAGGGCGGCATCGCGATCATGCTGGCCGCGCTCAAGGCGGTGGAGGCCGCGCCCGGCGCGGAGCGGCTCGGCTATGAAGTGGTGATCAATTCGGACGAGGAGGTCGGATCGCCGGGCTCGGCCGCCCTGATCGCCGGGGCGGCGCGGGGCAAGCAAGCGGCGCTCACCTACGAGCCCTCGGCGCTCCCCGACGGGACCCTGGCCGGCGCCCGTCCCGGCAGCGGCAATTTCTCGATCCATGTCGAGGGGCGCAGCGCCCATGCCGGACGCAATCCGGAGGACGGCCGCAACGCGATCGTCGCCGCTGCGGATCTGGCGCTGCGGCTTGCCGGCGCCATGGGTCCCGGCCTGTCGATCAATCCGGCGCGGATCGACGGCGGCGGCCCGAACAATGTCATACCCGATCATGCGGTGCTGCGGGTGAACCTCCGCCCCGCAACTCCGGCGGACGAACAAAGGGCGCTGGCCTTGCTGGACGAGACGATCGCGGCCGTCGCCGCGGCGCATGAGGTGCGGATCGCCCTTCACGGCGGCTTCGGCCGTCCGCCCAAGCCGCTCGATCCCGCGGCGGAGGAGCTGTTCGCGCTGGTCCGCCGCTGCGGCGCCGATCTCGGCCAGGACATAAGCTGGCGCGCCACCGGCGGCGTCTGCGACGGCAACAATATCGCCGCCTGCGGCGTGCCCGTGGTCGACACGATGGGCGTGCGCGGGGGCGCCATCCATTCCAGCGATGAATATCTGATCGTCGACAGCCTCGCCGAGCGGACGGCGCTCTCGGCGCTGACCATCCTGCGCCTGGCGGAAGGGGGGTCTCCATGAGCTTCCGCGTCCGCCCCGCCCGCAACGACGATTTCCAGGCCTTGTACGAAATGGCGAAGCTGACCGGCGGCGGCTTCACCAATCTGCCGGCGGACAAGGGCGCCCTGGTCGACAAGCTGGTGCGGTCGGAAAAGGCGTTCGCCTCGGATGCGCAGGAGCCGGGGGACGATCTGTTCGTGATGGTGCTCGAAAATGCCGAGACCGGCCAGATCCGCGGCACCTGCCAGATGTTCGGCCGGGTCGGCACCGAATGGCCGTTCTACTCCTACCGGATCAGCACGCTCACCCAGACCTCGAAGGCGCTCGGCCAGACCTTTCGCAACGAGACGCTCACCTTGTGCACCGATTTCGACGGTTGCTCGGAGGTGGGCGGCCTTTTCCTCCATCCCGGCGAGCGGGCGGGCGGCCTCGGCATGCTGCTGGCGCGCAGCCGCTATCTGTTCATCCGCCGCCACCGCGCGCGTTTCGCCACGCGCCTGAT
>JAQGLF010000295.1 GCA_028293025.1 Alphaproteobacteria bacterium | reverse complement strand
CGGCGCGCGGCAGCGATCCGCGCCCCGCGCCCGCGCTGCTCCGCGCGCTCACCCGCGCTGTCGCCGAGGACGGCGCCTATGGCCTGCGCCGGGGCGCCGGATTTGCCGCCGTTCCGCCCACTTTGTTGCCGGTCGCCGTCGAGCTTCTGCTCGATCCCGACGATCCCGATGCCTTTCCCGAGCTGGCGACGGAGGCGCGGGCGGCGCTCGCCGCTTTGCTCGACCCCGCCAGTGGCGGTCTCGACGGGACGGGGTGGCGGATGGGCGCCGTGCCGGCCGAGGAAGAACTGTCCGCCGCGCTCGACTCCGTCGCCTCCCGGGCGAATATTAGCGGGCTCGCCATCACCAGGCTCGATTGGGAGGCGGAGGAGCCGGTGCCGGCGAGCATCGGCGATCATGTCCTGGTGACGCTTGCCGCGGCCGACGTGCGGGTCGGCCGGGCGACTGAGCCCGCACCATGATCTCGCTGGCATCCTCGCTCGACGATCTCGACTTCGACGCGCTGCTGGCGATCGGCCGAGGCCGCCTGCCGATCCTCGCCCCGACGTGGACCGACTACAATTACCACGATCCCGGCATCACCTTGCTCGATCTGCTCGCGTGGATCGGCGACACCCAGATCTACGCGCTCGGCCGCGACCGGCGCGATGAGCGCCTGGCGATGGCCGCGCTGCTCGGCGTGCCGCGACGCGGCGCGATACCCGCCCGCGGCATACTCTACCCGGATGTGCCATCCGAGGCGCAATATGTCGTCCCAGCCGGTACGCCGCTTCTGCCGGCCGGGGACGCGGCGCCACGGGTGGAGACCGTGCGCCGGGTGACGGTCGTGCCGCTGACGCTCGTCACGGTGACCGCCGAAGGGCCTGGCGGGCCGGTCGACCATACCGCCGTCAACCGGCAGGCGCGGGCGAGCTACGCCCCGTTCGGCGAGCCTCCGGCGCCGGGCGCCGCCCTCGTCCTCAGGCTGGACGGGCCGCTGCAGCCGGGGTCGATCCGCCTTTCCCTCGGCGCCGACATCGACGGCGGCGGCGGCGGGTCGGACCCTGCCGCGTCGCTGGGCCGTGTGCGCCTCTATTATCGCGACGCGGACGGCCGCGAGACCCGGCTCGCCTGTCCCCTCGACACCAGCGCGGCGATGCAGCGCAGCGGCGTGATCATCGTCGACCTGCCGGCCGGGGGGCCGCAGGAAGGCGCGCTTCAGCACCGACTGGTGCTGCGGCCGGCGCCGGATGCGGCGCTGATGCCGCGCCTGAGGCGCATCGACCTCAACGCCCTGCCGGTGGCCCAACGCGCCCATTTCCGGATCGACGACCGGAGCGGCAGCGGCCGGCCCGCCCAGCGGCTCGCGATCGATCCCCGCGCCCAGTTCGGGAGCGACGAGCCGGCCGCCGAAAGAGCCTGGCAATTGGTCGAGCCCGGGGAAGCGGCTGCCGCGCCGGCGGTGTCGGTGGAGGAGGGCGGCAAGCTCGTCCGCTGGCAGCAGGCGGATCCGGATGAAGCGGGGCCGGACGCCCGCGTCTACGACATATCGGAGAAGCCCGATGGCGGCGAGATCGCCCTTCGCTTCGGCAACGGCGTCAACGGCGTTCGAGTCGCGGCAGGCGCGGCTATCGTCCTGGATCTGATGGTGAGCTGCGGCGCCCAGGGCAATGTGATGGGGCGGCTCGGTTGGACGCTGGCCGGTCGCCGCAGCGGCTGGCAGAATCGCCAGCCGATCCAGGGGGGTCAGGACGGACCGACCGTCGTCGATCTGCTGGCGCAGGCGCGGCGGGCGTTGCGCGACCAGCGCAGCTTCACGGCCTCGCGCCAGATCGCCGCCGCGGCCTTGGCGCTGCCGGACTCGTTCGGCATCGGCCGCGCCGAGGTCGAAGAAGGGTGGGAGCCGGGGCGTCGTCGGCCGCGCCTTGCCGCCACCCGCACCCTGGTCGTCAGCCGCCGGGGCAGCGGCACTGAAACCGCCGACTGGTGCCGGTCGGTCGCGCGCGCGCTTGCGCCGCGGGTGCCGCTGGGCGAGCGTCTGGTCGTCGCTCCACCCCGCTTGCGGCGCTTGCGGGTGCAGGCCCGGGTCGTCGCGCGGGTCGGGCTGCAGCCGGAGGACGTCGCCGAAGCCGTCCGCCTCGAGCTCGCCGCACGGCTGACGCCGGAAGGAAGCAGGGGCCGGACCGGGCCGCTGGGACGCGCCGTGTCCGCCGGCACGGTTCGGGGGTGGATTCGGCGGGTCGACGGCGTCGCCGGCCTGCGCTCCCTGGCGCTGCTCGACGAGGCAGGCGCCGCGGTCGATCAACTTGCCCTTCGGCGCGACGAGCTGCCGCTGCTCGTCCCGGAGCCCGATGACGTCACGGCCGAGGCGGGGAGCCGCGCATGAGCGCCGCTTCGCCCCGTTACCGCTTCGCGACCGAGCCGCAATGGACGCGGTGCCTCGCCACCGCGCTCGGCGAGACGCTGATCCTCGAACAGGGAAAAGGGGAGCAGGTCGCGGCCGCGCTCCCGGCGGGCGTCCGGGCTTTCGCAGCCGCGCCCGACGGCGAGCTGTTCTGGGTCGATCTGGCGGGCCGGCTGACCGCCGGGGGTTGCATTGGACCGGAGCTCGGCAGGGTCCGACGGCTCGTCGCGGGGTCCAACCGGCTGTGGGCGCGGACCGCGGAGAGCGTGCTCCAGACCGATCGCCGGAGCCTCCAGCTTCTGCTGACGCTCGACGTGTCGGGGCTGGGCGACATCGCGGCGGCCGGCGGCGAGGGGCTGTGGCTGCTCAGGAAGCGCCGGGTCTGGCGGATCGACGCCGCCGGGCGCAGCATGAGCCGAGGCTTTCTTCTCAGCGAGCGGGCGATCGGCCTTGCCGCGGCGGACGGCAGGCTGGCGGTGCTGGCGCATGGCGGCGGCCGGCTCGCGCTGATCGAAGCCTCGGACGGACATTCGCTCGTCATCGATCTCGATTCATTGGTGGCAGCGGACGAAACGCAAAAAGGCGAGGCTGCCCAAGGCGGCTTCACCGCCGCCCGGATCACCGGCGGACGCGACCGCTTCCTTCTCCAGGGCCGCTGGCAGGATGGCGCCGCCGGCTATCTGCTGCTCGATACGGACGGCTCGATCGCCGCCCGCGCGCGCTGGAGCGGTGGCACGGCGCCTTTCGGCCTGGCTCTCTCCGGCGCAGATCTCCTCGCCGCATTCGGCCCCCGACGCGCGCCCGAGCTGCGCCGCTTCGCGACCATGGCGCAGGCCGGGGGCGAGGTCCGCCTGACGCCGGCGCTCGACACCGAAACCCTGTCGGGGGGCTGGCAGCGCGCCGAAGTCGAGGCCTGGCTGCCAGAATCGGCGACGCTCGCAATGCGCTGGGCGGCGACCTCGGACGAGGGGCTTCGCGCGACGGTCGAGCGCGCCGCCGCCGACCCGAACAGCGCCGACGGCGCCAAGCTCGAGCGCATAGGCCAATTGCTCGACGGCTGCTGGTCCCGTCCCTTCACCTATGTCGGCGAAGCCGACGGAGGCCATGCGGCCGAGCGCTTCACCTTTCCGATCGACGCACCCGGCCAACCGATCGCCTGGGTCGAGCTGCGGCTGATGCGCAACGGCGCCGCCGCGCCGCCGCGCTTCGGCGCCCTGGACGTGCTCCACGACGGCCCGAACCTGATCGACCATTTGCCCGCCATCTACCGTGGCCGCGGCGACGGCGACGGCACCATGCGCCGTCTGACCGGGGTGATCGAGGCGACGACGCAGGACATCGACGCCCGCATCGCGAGCCTCGCCCGGCGGCTCGATCCCGAGCGCACCGACGCCGCCTGGCTGCCGGGGCTGGCGGCGATGCTGGGTCTGCCGTTCGATGCGGCGCTGGAGGTGCCGATGCAGCGCCGGCTGATCGGCGCGGCGCCGGAGATCCTCGCCGGCCGGGGCGCCCGGCGCGGCCTTGTGGCGCTGGTCGGCGCATTGTTTCCCGGCCGCTCCGTCGAAGTGGTCGACCGGACGCAGCAGCTGACGGCAATCGCGCTGGGCGGATCCGGATTCGCCGGGGACCGCCTGCCGGCGCTTCTCGCGGGGCCGTCGCCGCGCGTGCCGAGGCTCAGCGCCCGGCTGGTCTTGGGCAGGACCGCGCTCTGCCCGACCGATCCATGCGATGAAGGCTTGGTAGCGCCGTCCCCCGAAGTGGCGGTTTCGATCCCCGCCTCGGGCCGTGAACGGCATCGCTACGACGCCGCGCTGCGCCAGATGCTGGCGGCGATGATTCCCGCCGGCGTGCGCCTGCGCCTGCGGTGGATCGAACGGAACGGGGCTGCCCGGGCCGGATCGACCAGCCTGCCGACGCCGATCGGGTCGCCCCGGCCGCTGCGGATCGGCGAAAGCGGGCCGCTCGGCGCTGTTCGGATCGGCGGCCGGACCGAGCCGCGGCTCGACGGAGAAGGCACGACACCCGTTCGGCATCGTCTGCTGTGACGCAAGGATGAGGAGGCCGCGATGAGTTGTGAGCATCAGGGACCGAAGACGGCGACCGCATGCGACCCGTGCAGCCCCGGGCTGCGCAACCGCTATTTCCGCGGCAAGCTGCTGACCGTCGCCGATTATCGATCGGAACAGGCCTATCTGAACGGCCGCCGGCGGCTGATCACCCGCCAGCTGCTCGGCTGGGGAATCGCCTCCGGCTTCGAGGTGGAGCGCAACGGCGCCGTGCTGACCATCGGCGCGGGCGTGGCGTTCGACTGCCACGGCCGGGAGCTGGTGGCGTGCGAGCGGGTGGAGATCGACGAGCTGGAGGATGTGCTCTGGCTGGAGGCCGGCGATTGTGGTCTCCAGCCGGGGGCCAAGCCCGCGCCGGGCCGCTACCTTCTTGCCGCCCATTATGCGGAATGCCGGATCGACGGCGTCCGCGTCGAGGAAGGCTGCGGCGAAGCCGTCTGCGAAGCCAACCATGTCTGCGAAACCGTCGTCTATTCGCTGCGCCGCGCCGAATCGCCCTGGTGCCCGCCGGTCGTGCAAGGTTGCGACGGCCTCGACCCCGACAGCGGCTTCGCATCGGCGCCGCAGCCAGGCGAGCCGGTGAAGATCGCCGACTCCGGCGATGTCGGAGCGATCGGGCTCTGCCGGCAAAGCCGTTGCGGCATCTGCGGCGGAGGATTCGATCCGTGTCGCCCCGGCAAGCTTTCACGCCACGGCGCGCTGGACGTGGATTTCGAAGCCGGCGTGCCGCTCGCTTATGTCCTGTACGCCGCCGACGCGTGCGACGTCCCCACGCTGACGGACCTCATCCACATCGTCCGCGCCTGCGAGCCCACTCGAATCAAGGATATCGGTTGGCGCAAATGGCACGAGCATCCCGAACTGGTCACGGGCCGAAAGAACTTTCGTGCCATGTTCGTCGAGCCCCCGAAGCCGGCGGCGGGCCCGGACCCGGATAGCGGTGACGAGGACGACGAGGACGGCACGCCGGCGCAGCCGGCGCCGGCCAATCCCTATCCGCCCGTCGACACGCGTTTCTGGGTCTGCTTCAGCGCGCCCGTCCAGATCGCTTCGCTGACCAGGGACGTCATCACCATGACGCTGATCCAGGCCGATGGCCGGGAGGCGGTCGGCAACATGGTCCGCGTCCCGATCAACGATTTGTGGGTTGCGCCCACGTCGGACGGAGATCCGCCGGGCACGACCCGCGGCTTCCGTCCGAAGGTGCGATATCAGTTCTGGCAGGGCGAGATTGTCCCGGGGGCGAGCAGCGGATTCAGCAGGAAGACCCTGGTGGAGGTCAGGATCCATGGCGACCTGATCATCGATTGGGCCGGCCAGCCGGTCGACGGCAACGCGATCGGGCGCCGCCTGCCGAGCGGCAATGGCACGCCCGGTGGCAAGTTCCTGTCCAGCTGGCGCGTCATCCCAAAAAATGCCGACGTGCCGCCCCGCTAAGCCAACGCCACCACCGCCGTCTGAGGAGATCAGCGATGACCAAGCAATGCTGCAACCATGGCGCCGGCGACAAGCCTTCGTCGACCGTCGTCGGCCTGCTGGAGCGGCCGCTCTACGCGCCGGGCCTGATCCTCGAGGATTCGGACCTCACCGCCGGCGTCGACTATACCCGCTCGCTCAGCCGGCTGCTGTTCCGCTCGCTGTTCGGCTGCGGCGTGATCTGCGGGCTCACCGTCAGGGTCGAGGAGGAATGCGGCCTGCAGGTGACGGTCGCGCCGGGCCTTGCGCTCGATGGCTGCGGCGACCCGATCCAGCTGCCCCGCCCGGAGACGCTCAAGCTCGACAAGCGGTACGGCGTCATCGGCAAGCCCGAACAGCAGGAGCCGCCGCGGGTCAGGGATTTCTGGGTCGTGCTTTGCGCGGGGGAGAAGCGCTGCGCGCCACGTGCCGTGGTCTGCGACGCCGACGAGATGGAAGGCGCTTCGCAGCACACGCGTGCCCGCGCCCTGGCCGAATTGTCGATCGCCTTCGAGCGGCCGAAATGCATCTGCGAATGCGAAGCGGCCGACGGCACGCCGACGGCGCAGGAATATGACGCCCGCGCGGGCCGGCTCCTCCCTTACAATCCTCATCAGAATACCGCGCCACCCGCGGGGCAACGGGCCGACTGCCAGCGAAAGCATAACGAGGCGGTCGACTGCGCGCCCGATTGCGGGTGCGACACCGGCTGCGGCTGCGATTGCTGCGTGCTGCTGGCATGGGTCCATTGGTATCAGGAGGAGCAAGCCTGGGGGGTGCTCCACGGCGGCGTCAGACGGCTGATCCGGCCGGAGCTGCGCGTGGATCCGATCCAGGATGAGCGGCCCGCCCGAAGGGTGCCCGAGCCCATTGCCCCCGCTCCCGCTCCGACTCGCACTGCTCCCGCCGCCGCCCCCGCCGCCGCCGGCGCCCCCGCCGCCGCAATCACCTAGTCGCTTGAATGCCGCCGGCACGACAGCCTGCAAGGGTCCCGCCGGCTGCGGCGCCGGCCCGCGTCCCGCCGGCGCGGCCGCCGCCCAAGGCTCCGCCCTCACAGGCGGCCGCGCTCCAGAGCCGGATCGGCAATGCCGGCATGCAGCAGCTTCGGCTGCAGTATCGCGCCGCCGAGCGGCCCACCGCAGCCGCGGGGAAAGCGGCGTCTGGAGCGGTCGGCGGAGCCGGCAAGGCGCTGCCGGCTGCGCACGGTGCCGCCGAGCGGCCCGCGGCAGCCGCGGGGAAGGCGGCGTCTGCGGCGGCCGGCCAAGCCGGAAAGGCGCTGCCGGCTGCGCACGGTGCCGAGGGGAAAGGTAAGGCGACGGCTCCGGAGAGCGTGAAGGGCGCTGATGCGAAGGGCAAATCGGGGGGCGCGAAGGGCGCTGAGGCGAAAGGCAAGGCGCCGGCGGGCGCGGGCGCTTCCGGACCGCCGGGCAAGGCTGGGCCAGAAGCTGCGGAAAGGCTGTCGGTTCCCGGCCCCGGACAGAGCGCCGGCCTAGTCGCGCTGAAGGCGAAGGTGCACCACGAAGCGACCAGGCAGGCCGTCGCTCCGCCCGCCGCCGCGACCGTCGCGCGGGCGCAGGCCGCTGCGGTGGCTCCCGGGCCCGCAGCCCAGACCGAGGCGGCCGCCAGGACCGTGGCCGGGTTGACGAGCGCACCCACAGCCAAGGTCGAGACGGCCGCGTTCAAGGAAGCGCTGCGGGTAAAGCTCGAAAGCGTGATGCCGAAGCCGGCAAGCGCACAGGCCGCGGAGGAGGCGCTCTCGAGCGGCGCGGCCGAGAACGCCGGCTCCGCGATGCAAGGCGAGCTCGCCACGCAGCAGCAGCAGGCGGTCGGCGGCCTTCCCGCCGCGGCCGCGAACCCACCGGCGCCGGGCGACTTCCCGCAGCCCGCGCCGCCGGCCCTGAC
>JAQGLF010000261.1 GCA_028293025.1 Alphaproteobacteria bacterium | reverse complement strand
GGCACCCGCTGGATCAGCCTCGCCGGCGATCCGATCATCGACATGGGCGGCCAGTTCCAGGGCTTCCGCGGCGTCGGCTCCGACATCACCGAGGTGCGGCGGACGCAGGAGCGGCTGACCAATCTCGCCAATATGGACGTGCTTTCGGGCCTGCCCAATCGCGGCCGCGTGCGCCAATTGCTCGGCGAATCGCTGTCGACGGCGCAGTCGAGCAATGTCCCCTGCGCGATCATGTTCCTCGACCTCGACGGCTTCAAGCCGGTCAACGACACCTTCGGCCACCCCAAGGGCGACGCGGTGCTGAAGAGCGTGTCGCAGCGGCTGGTGCGCGAAGTCGGCGAATCGGGCCATGTCGGCCGCATGGGCGGCGACGAGTTCGCCATCGTCATCCGCGACGGCCAGAGCCGCAAGAAGGTCCAGAATCTCGCCGAGCGGATCATCGCCGCCGTCGCCGAGCCCTATCATATCGACAAGGCCGAGATCCGGATCGGCGTCTCGATCGGCTGCGCCTTCGGCCCGATCGACGGCCAGAGCGTCGACGACCTCATCCAGAAGGCCGATCTCGCGCTATACCAGGCGAAGGGCCAGGGCCGCGGCACCTGCTGCTATTTCTCCGCCGACATGCAGAACGAGGCGGAAGACCGGCTGCGGCTCGAGCAGGATCTCAGGCAAGCGATCCAGCTCAAGCAGTTCCGGCTCGACTATCAGCCCTTGATCAACGCCGCCGACCAGAGCCTGATGGGCTTCGAGGCGCTGATCCGCTGGCATCACCCGACCCGCGGCATGGTCTCGCCGGTCGAGTTCATCCCGCTCGCGGAAGAGACGGGCCTGATCATGGACCTGGGCGACTGGGTGATCGACGAGGCCTGCCGCGCCGCCTCGGTCTGGCCCGATTATATCAGCGTCGCGCTCAATCTCTCGGCCCGCCAGCTGATCATGCCGGCGCTGCCGAACACGGTCAGCGAGGCATTGTCGCGCTACCGGCTGAAGGCGAACCGGCTGGAGCTCGAAGTCACCGAATCGGTGTTCCTCGGCGACAGCCAATGCTCGGTCGACGTGCTGAAGCGGCTGCGCTCCCTGGGCGTCGGCATCGCGCTGGACGATTTCGGCACCGGCTATTCCTCGCTCGGCTATCTGAACAAGGCGGTGTTCCACAAATTGAAGATCGACGGCAGCTTCGTCCGCGAGGCCGCCAACAATCGCGAGACGGTGGCGATCATCCAGTCGATCGTCAGCCTCGCCAAGAGCTTCCGGATGACGGTCACCGCCGAGGGCGTCGAGACGGCGGACGATTTCACCCGCATGCGCGACCTCGGCGTCCACCAGATCCAGGGCTACCTGTTCGGCCGGCCGATGAGCTTCGAGCGCGCCACCGAGCTGATCCACGGCACCCAGACCCGGCTCACCGCCTGATTGGAGCCGCGGCCGAGGCGCGGTAGGAGGGCAGCATGAACCGCCGCCTGCTGCTCCTCGCTTTGCTTCTTCCAACCGCCTGCCATCGGCAGCCTGCCGCGCCGCCCGCAAAGCAGCGGACGCAGGCGCAGCCTGCGCGGACCGAGGCCCATTCCGCACCCGTCGCGCAGCCGGCGGAGGAGACCAAGGCCGGCGCGGCGGCGGCCGACATGCTGCGGCGTTATTATGCTTTGATCGAGGCGGGGAAATATGACGCCGCCTGGGCGATGCGCACGGCCGGCCAGGGCATGGATGCCGGGCGCTTCGCCGCCCATTTCAAGGCTTATGCGCGCTATCACAGCGAGGTCGGCGTCCCGAGCCGCCCGGTCCAGTCCGAGGGCTGGGTCTATGTCGAGGTGCCGGTGATGACCACCGGCCGCTTCCTCGGCGGCAAGCCGTTCGGAAGCGCCGGCAGCGTCTCCCTCCGGCGCCCCGCTCCCGTCATCGAGGCGCCGCCGGGCGAACGCGGCTGGCGCATCTATACCGGCTGAGTCACGTCCCGGCCCGCCGGAACAATTGCGTCGGCCGACGGATTGATGTTATGATGTTATATAACATCAAGGAGAGAAGCCATGAGGAGAGCCGGCCGCATCGCCTTCGCCACCGTCACCGAGCAACCGATCTCGGCGCTCAACACGACGCCCCTGATCGACGTCATGCTGGTGCTCCTCATCATGTTCATCATCACCATCCCGCTCGCCACGCATTCGGTGAAGATCAACCTGCCGCAGAACGGCCCGCTGTCAGAGGATGAGCCGAAGGTGCACCTGGTCGCGCTCGACGGCGCCGGCCGGATCCTCTGGGACGGCGCGCCGATCACGGCCGCCGATCTGCCGCGGCGGCTCGACGCCTTCCTCGCCGCGCGCGACGACGGCGTGCTGGAGCTTCGCGCGGACGGCGCCGCGCGCTATGAGGATTTCGACCGGCTGCTCGCGATCGTCAAACGGAGCGGGATCGAGCGTCTGGCGTTTGTCGGCAATGAAAGGTTCGCGCAGGCGGCGGACCGCTGATCCGAAGGAGACGAGATGACGAGGATGCTGACGTCGGCGGCGGGCGCTCTCCTTCTCCTCGCCGGCTGCAAGGACGGGACGCCCGCGCGGAACGTCACCCAGGTCAAGGTGGCCAACGACTATTCGGCCCAGCTCCAGGCGATGAATCCGCTCTACCGCAATCTCGGCCTGTGGCGCGCGGTCCGCGACGCGCCGGAGCGCTGCAAGAAGGTCGATGCCGGCGCCTATCAGGAGGATTACCGGAACATGGCGATGTGGACCGCGCATTGCACGGACACCGGCCAGTGGGAGGTCTTCATCGCGGCGAACGGCGAGGTCCAGGTGCGCGCCTGCGCCGACGCGGCCACTTTGCATCTCCCCGCCTGCCGGCCGCTGCCGCCCGCGCCGCCCGAGCCGGCCAGGCCGAAGGCGGGCTGACCGGCCCCTCCGCCGCGCTGGCGGGTCGCGCCGCTTCGCATTATGCCGAGGACATCCGCAGGGAGGCCGAGATGACCGATACGCTGACATTCTACACCAATCCGATGTCGCGGGGACGGATCGCCCGCTGGATGCTGGAGGAGGTCGGCCGGCCTTACGAGACGGTGCTGCTCGAATACGGAACGACGATGAAGTCGGGCGAGTATCTGGCGATCAACCCGATGGGAAAGGTGCCGGCGATCCGGCATGGCGACATGGTGGTGACCGAGAGCGCGGCGATCTGCGCCTATCTCGCCGATGCTTTTCCGGAGGCGGGCCTGGCGCCGCCGCCCGGCGACCGGAAAAGAGGCGCTTATTATCGCTGGATGTTCTTCGCCGCGGGGCCGGTCGAGTCGGCGGTGACCGGCAAGTCGCTCGGCCTGCTCGCGCCGCCCGACAAGAAGATGATGGCGGGCTATGGCAGCTTCGAGGAAACGATCGACGCGCTCGAGCAGGCGGTGTCCGGCGGCCCCTATATTTGCGGCGAGCAATTCACCGCCGCCGACGTCTATGTCGGCTCCCAGATCGGCTGGGGCATGATGTTCGGCTCGATCGAGAAACGGCCGGCCTTCGAGGAATATTTCGGCCGCCTCGGCCAGCGCCCGGCCGCGATCCGCGCCCGCGGGATCGACGACGCGCTGATGCCGAAGCAAAGCTGAGCGGCCGCGCGCCTCAGTCCATGTGCTTGAGGCCGGTGCGCAGATAGTCCCAGCCGGTGACGAGGGTGAGGATCGCCGCCGCCCACAGGCTGACAATGCCGGCATTGTGCACCCAGGGCCATTGCGGCAGCGCGCCGCCGAGGATCAGCGCGCCGAGCGAGACGAGCTGGAAGCCGGTCTTCCATTTCGCCAGCTGGCTGACCGGCACCGAAACCTGCAGCCCGGCGAGGAACTCGCGCAGCCCCGACACCGCGATCTCGCGCATGAGGATGATCAGCCCCGCGACGACGTGCACGCCCGGGATCGTCCGGACGAAGACCAGCATCAGGATCACCGCGGCGACCATGATCTTGTCGGCGATCGGATCGAGGAAGATGCCGAGCCGCGAGACGGCGCCGCGGGCGCGGGCGACATAGCCGTCGAAATAATCGGTGAGACCCATCAGGCAGTAGAGCGCGAAGGCGAGCGCCTGCGCCGCCCAGCCGCCGCCGGGCCAGAGCAGGAGCGCCAGCAGGGGCACCGCAACGATCCGCGACAGCGTCAGGATGTTGGGCAGCGTCAGCATCGGCCGATCACTTAGCGGTTCGAGGCCGTCCTGTGGAGTGCGGATCGGCGTTTGATCCGAAGCGATTAGCCGCTATGACCCGCCACGCATGTTGCGCACAAAATCGAGCCGGACCCTCTGAGAAGTGCAGGATTCGATGCACCTGATGAGGAAGAGGCGATTCTTCCCCCTGTTCGCCACCCAGTTCCTCGGCGCGTTCAACGACAATCTGTTCAAGAATGCGGTGGTCCTGTTCGTCGTTTACCGGGTCTATAACGACCAGCGCGCCGAGACCTGGTTCAGCGCGATCGCGACCGGCCTGT
>JAQGLF010000260.1 GCA_028293025.1 Alphaproteobacteria bacterium | reverse complement strand
CGGCGGACGGCTTCGGCATGGACCTCGCCCTCGAGGCCCAAGCCGCCCAGCTGCTCGACCGCGACGACATCAAAGCGCAGGTGACGGGGCCGCTCGCCATCCGCGCTGCTGGCGGCACCGGCAGCATTGCCGGCAATTTGCGGCTGGTCGGCGGCAATTTCCGCCTCGGCAGCGTCACCGCCTCGGCCGAGGTCGCCCGCCTCGCCGTCCGCGACGTCAACCTGCCTCCCGACGAGCGGCCGGAGCCGAAGCGGCTGGCGCCGTGGAAGCTCGACCTCGCCGTCCAGAGCCGCAACGGCCTGAAGGTGACCGGCCTCGGCATCAACAGCGAATGGGGCGTCAATCTGAAGATCGGCGGCACCGTCGTCGAGCCGCGGATCACCGGCCGGGCCGATCTCTTCCGCGGCAGCTACGATTTCGCCGGCCGCCGCTTCGATCTCCAGCGCGGCGAGATCCGCTTCCTCGGCGAGACCCCGATCAACCCGGTGCTCGACATCACCGCCGCCGGCGGCGTCCAGGGCATCGACGCGACGATCAGGGTGACGGGGCGGGGCGAGCGGCCGGAAATCGCCTTCACCAGCACGCCAGCCTTGCCCGAGGACGAGCTGCTCAGCCGGCTGCTGTTCGGCACCTCGATCACCAAATTGTCGGCGCCCGAGGCGCTGCAGCTTGCCGCCGCCGTCGCCTCGCTCAACGGCAGCGGCGGCGGGCTCGACCCGATCAACCGGGTGCGCGCCGCGACCGGGCTCGATCGCCTGCGCATCGTCCCGGCCGACATCACCACCGGCCAGGGCACCGCTTTGGCGGCCGGCAAATATTTTGGCCGGCGCGTCTATGTCGAGGTGGTGACGGACGCGCGCGGCTATTCGGCGACGACGGTCGAATTCCAGATCACGCGCTGGCTGGCCCTGCTCTCGAGCGTCTCGACGATCGGACGCGAGAGCGTCAACGTGCGGGTTTCAAAGGATTATTGAACGCGGCCGCGCGTTGGCAGCATTTCGTTAACGAGGCGGCGTTAATCTTGTTTCGATTTCGACCGCAAAAGGTGGGGAATGGGATCGAAGGCCTATGCAGCGGGGGACCTGGAACGCCGCGCCGAACGGCTCGCGCTCGACGAGAGCACGCGCCTGAAGCCGAACGACTGGAGCAGCCTCGAAATCCGGATGCTGGACCTGTCGCCGCTCGGCTTTCGGGGCAGCTGCGAGGCCCGTCTGCAGCCGGGCGGCGCCATCACCCTCGAAATACCGGGCCTCGGCGGCGTCGAGGCGCAGGTCGAGTGGCAGCGCGGCAACCAGTTCGGCGCCCGCTTCTTCAGCGAGATCGACCTCGAACGCTGCGGCTGGGCTCTCGGCGAGCAGGGCCATCCGCTCGCCCAGCTGCTCGTCCAGCGGGCCCAGGCGCGGGCCGCCGGCCGCGGCGGCGCCGAAGCGCAGATCCGCCGCCGCATCCTCGAAGAGCTTCCGATCCGCAAAGGCAATCTCAACGTCTGAGCGGCGCGCCGCCTCGAAGCCCTTCCTTAACCTGGATCAGGCTAGGATCGGCCGGTGCGGCGGATTCGTGGGGTTCGTAGCAGAATGATCAGGACAGGTCGCTTCCCGGGGCTGGATGGTGACGGCGCGGCCGCGGCGCCGCTGCCGTTGCGCCGCCTGCTCGCGATCGACTTTGTCCGGCCTCGGGATGAGGAGGATCTGCCCATCGCGGCCGACCGCGCGCGCACCCTGGCGGTGTCGCTGCCGCTGCTGACCGCCGCCCATCTTCTCTGGTGCGCCCTGCTCGCTTTGGCCTTCCTGGCCGACGATCGGGCCGTGCCGCTCGCGCCGGCCTGGCTTGCCGCCGGCCTGCTCGGCCTCGACCTCGGGCTCGCGCGCCTGCTGCGGCGGCCGGAGCTCGCGCCGCATCGCGCGGTCTGCGCGGCGACGGCCCACGGCATCGCCTGCGGCCTGCTCTGGATCCTCGCCGCAATCTCCTTATCCGGAAGCGGCGCCTTGCCCCTGGCGGCGCAATTCGCGATTCTCGCCGGGGCCGGCGCGACGCTCCCGGCCTTCTTCATCATCCCGGCTTTGGCGATCCTCGCCTGCCTCGCCGCCTTCGCGGCCGGCGTCGCGCTCCGCCTTGCATCGCCTTTGCTTGGCGCCGGCGGCGTCTTCGCTCTCATCCTCTCCACCCTCAGCCTGATGCGCGCGCGCGATTTCATCCTGCGTGAAGAGCAGCGTCGCTCCCTCGAAGCCGAAGCGGGGAAGGCACGCCGCTTCGTCGAGGATTTCGAAGCCTCCGGCCGGGGCTGGTTCTGGGAGACCAATCCCGGCGGCCTGCTCAGCTATGCCTCGGACGCGCTCGCCCGCCATCTCGGCCTCGACGCGCCGACGCTTGCCGGCCGCCGCTTCGAGGAAGTGCTGCTCGTCGAGGAGGAGGAGGAGGGCGAGGGCGAGGGCGAGGCCTGCCGGACGCTCGGCTTCCACCTTGCCGCCCGCTTTCCCTTCGCCGATCTCGTCGTCCGCGCGCCGGGCCGGGAGACGTCCTGGCTGCTTTCGGGCACGCCCAATTTCGATCCCTATGGCCGGTTCCTCGGCTTCCGGGGGCTTGGCACCAATCTTTCGGAGCAGAAGCGGACCGAGGCCGAGCAGAGCAAGCTCGCTCGCACCGACAGCCTCACCGGCCTGCCGAACCGGGCGATGATGCGCGCGACGCTGGAGGCGGCCTTGGTCAATGCCGCCGAGCGGCGCCAGGGCTGCGCGCTGATGCTGATCGACCTCGACCGGTTCAAGCAGGTCAACGACACGCTCGGCCATCCCATTGGCGACAAGCTGCTCGGCAAGGTGGCGGCGCGGCTGCGGCAGGTGATCGGCCAGGACGGGCAGGTGGGCCGGCTCGGCGGCGACGAGTTCGAGGCGATCCTCCCCGGCCTCGCCGAGGAAGGGCGGCTCGGCGCGCTCGCCGAAGCCCTGATCCGCGAAGTCTCGCGGCCTTATTCGATCGACGGCCATCAGGTGGCGATCGGCGCCTCGGTCGGCATCGCCGTCGCCCGGCCGGGCAAGGCCTGGGCGGACGGTCTCGTCAAGGAGGCGGATCTCGCACTCTACGCGGCCAAGCATGGCGGCCGCGGCACCTATCGCTTCTTCCGCGAGGAGATGCACGAGGAGGCGGCCGAACGGCAGGTGCTGGAGAACGATCTCCGCCACGCTCTCGTGCGCGACCAGCTGAAGCTCCTCTACCAGCCGATCGTCGACGCGGTCTCGGAGGAGCCGGTGGCCTTCGAAGCCTTGCTGCTCTGGCATCACCCGACCCGCGGCGTGCTGCCGGCGTCGCGTACCGTCGCGCTCGCCGAGGAAGCCGGGCTGATGGGGCGGATCGGCGACTGGGTGATCCGCAGCGCCTGCAACGAAGCGGCGGCCTGGCCGGACCATATCCGCGTCGCCATCAACCTGTCCTTCGCCCAGCTGGCGGATCCCGCGCTGCCGGCGATCGTCACCGGCGCCCTCGCGTCGAGCGGGCTCGATCCGGGCCGTCTCGAGCTGGAGGTGGGGGAGGCGACCTTCACCGACGAAGGCGCCGCCGGCGGCGAGCGGCTGGCGGTCCTGCGCGCGCTCGGCGTGCGGCTGGCGCTCGACAATTTCGGCACCGGCCGCTGCTCCCTCGGCCATCTTCGCGACGCGCCCCTCGACAAGATCAAGATCGACCGCAGCTTCGTCCGCGGCGCCGCCGAGCCTGGCAGCCGCAACGCCGCCATCGTCCGCGCCATCGTCGTCCTCGCCGAGAGCCTCGGCATGGACACCACCGCGGAAGGCGCGGAGACGCTCGAGGAGCTGGCCCTGATCCGCCGTCTGGGCTGCTCGCAGGTGCAGGGTTTCATCTTCTCGAAGCCGGTATCGGCGGCGGAGGCGAAGGCGCTTGCCGCCGACAGCCTGCCGAGCGCCGAGCTGGCCGGCTTCGGCCGGCCGCCGCGCCACCGGCTGATCCGCATGGGCAGCATCAGGATCGGCGACGAGGCGCTGGCCGTGCGCCTGCGCAACATTTCCGAAGGCGGCGCGATGGTCGAGTGCGACCGCCCGCTGGCCGAGGGGACGAAAGTCGAGCTCGATCTCGACGCCGCGGGCATCCTCGGCAGCGAGGTCCGCTGGTGCCAGCGCGGCCGGATCGCGCTCAAGTTCGACCGCCGCTTTCCGCTCGGCCGCCTCGCCCGCACCGGCCGCGGCAAGGCCGGCACGACGATGCTCAAGCCCGATTACCTCCAGCCCGGCGCGTCGCCGGCGGCCGCGAGGGCGCCCGCCCGCTCGCCGCTGGCGGCCAAGCGGCGATAGGGGAAGCTGGCGCGGCCAGTTCGCGGCCGTGTCGATTGTCCGCACCCCGCGACTCCTGTAAGCCGGGCCGATGGGGGGCCTCAGCTGGTGGCGGTTGAAGAAGTGGCGCTGGCATATGCCGGTGTTGCTGACCGCCGCCCCGGTGCTGATCGCAATCGGGCTGCTGCAGCTGCTGGGGCCGGTGAGCGGGCCGCTCTCGGCCAGGGAGCTCGCGCTCTTCCAGAGGGCGTTGACGCCGGAGCCCTATCTGTCCGGCGTGCTGAGCCTGGTCGCGGTGCTCTCGATCCACGTCTGCGTCTGCCTGTGCGGCATCTTCCTGGCGTGGAGCATGTTGCGCCGCCACCGGGCGACCAGGCCGGGACTCGCCTGGTTCGGCCTCCTGTCGGCATTGATGGTCGGACTGCTGCTCGTGCTGCTGGAGAGGTGGCGCCATGGCAACCAGGCGGTGCTCGTCGTCTACCAGATCAGCTACGATTTCTTCGACCAGCTTTATCGGCATACCGGCGCGGAGAAGTCGCTGCTGGAACCCCGATTCGCCGATGTGGACGCGCTGGGATGGGCGGTGGTGATTCCGACCCTCATCGGCATCGTCGGCGTCGGCGTGACCGCCGCGGCCGCGGCCGCCGAGCTGCGCGCGCTGCCCGCGCCCCCGCCGCTTCCCGATCCGCCCTATGAGGCGAGGCTGCAGACCGCCCAGGACCGGCTGAAGCGGCTGCTCTACGTGCTCACCATCGGCCTGGTGACCAGCACCATCGCCGTCTCGCTCTTCTTCCATCTGCCCTCGAAGCTGGCGGAGAGGAGCTTCGACGCGGGGCGGCCCGCGCTCACCTATTCGATCCGCGATATGGACCCCGATGCGCTGGCGCAGGCCGCCGCTTTGGCGGAGGCGCAGGGCAAGGTGGCGAAGCTGCAGGCCGCCGAGCTGTCGCTGCTGCGCGCCAGGATCGACGATTTCGCCGGCGAGCTCTCGATCTTCTGGGGCGCGATCTTCACCCTGATCCTGCTGGCGGCCGGCGCGGTGCCGCTCCTGCTGCTCCAGCAGAAAGTCCGGCGCTATGCCGAAAATGCGCGGGACGCGGCCGCGCTGGAGGCGGCGCAGAAGCGGCTCAGCGACAACGGCCTGCTCAGCGGCGGCATGGACCAGGTTAAGCTGATCGGCGCCGTGATCGCGCCCCTGGCGAGCGGGCCGATCGCCAGCTTCGTCCAGCTCGCCCTCGGCCACTGACCCGGAGGGGAGGGGGACGCCGGGCGGGCGCCCCCCTCCGGCTCAGGACGAATAATAAAGGTCGTATTCGACCGGGCTCGGCGTCGTCTCCCAGCGGAGCTGCTCTTCCCATTTCAGCTCCATATAGGCGTCGATCTGATCGTCGCTGAACACGTCGCCCTTGGTCAGGAAGGCGCGGTCGTTGTTGAGCGCGATCAGCGCCTCGCGCAGGCTGCCGCAGACGGTCGGCACGTCGACCAGCTCCTGCGGCGGCAGATCGTAGAGGTTCTTGTCCATCGGCTCGCCCGGATGGATCCGGTTCTGGATGCCGTCGAGGCCTGCCATCAGGATTGCCGAATAAGCGAGATAGGGATTGGCGAGGGCGTCGGGGAAGCGGAACTCGACGCGCTTCGCCTTCTCGCCGGCCCCGTAGGGTTTGCGGCAGGAGGCGGAGCGGTTGCGGCTCGAATAGGCGAGCAGCACCGGCGCCTCGAAGCCCGGGACGAGGCGCTTGTAGCTGTTCGTCGTCGGGTTGGTGAAGGCGTTCAAGGCCTTGGCATGCTTGATGACGCCGCCGATGAAATAGAGCGCCATCTCCGACAGGCCCGCATAGCCGTTGCCCGCGAAGAGCGGCTTGCCGCCGTTCCAGATCGAGATGTGGGTGTGCATGCCCGAGCCGTTGTCGCTGGCGATCGGCTTGGGCATGAAGGTCGCCGTCTTGCCATAGGCCTGGGCGACCATGTGGACGACATATTTGTAGATCTGCATGCGGTCGGCGGTCTCGACCAGCTTGCCGAAGGTGAGGCCGAGCTCGTGCTGGGCAGCGGCGACCTCGTGATGGTGCTTGTCCATCGGCAGGCCCATTTCGAGCATGGTCGAGACCATCTCGCCGCGAATGTCCATGGCGCTGTCGACCGGCGCGACCGGGAAATAGCCGCCCTTGGCCCGCGGCCGGTGGCCGAGATTGCCGCCGTCATATTCGCGGCCGGTATTGGTCGGCAGCTCGATGTCGTCGATGCGGAAATAGGAGCAATTGTAGCTGTCCTCGAAGCGGACGTCGTCGAACATGAAGAATTCGGCCTCGGGTCCGACATAGACGGTGTCGCCGATGCCGGTCTGCTGGAGATAGGCCTCGGCGCGCTTGGCGGTCGAGCGCGGGTCGCGGGCATAGAGCTCGCCGGTGCCCGGATCGACGATGTCGCAGAAGATGACCAGCATCGGCGTCTCGCTGAACGGATCGACATAGACGGCGTCGAGATCCGGCTTCAGGATCATGTCGCTATCGTTGATCGCCTTCCAGCCGGAGATGGA
>JAQGLF010000220.1 GCA_028293025.1 Alphaproteobacteria bacterium | reverse complement strand
GAGATCGGCGGCTATCGCGGCTTCGAATATACCGACAGCTTCTGGGGCGCGGTCGGCGTCGCCAATGCCGGCAAGACGCTCCGCGCCGGCTTCACCACGGTCCGCAACGTCGGCGCCGACGCCTTCCAGGACGTCGGCCTTCGCCAGGCGATCGACGGCGGCTGGCTGCAGGGTCCGCGCATCGTCACCGCGGGCTATGCGATCGGCGCGACCGGCGGCCATTGCGACGAGAGCAAGCTGCCGCCCTCCTACGACCGCAAGGAGGTCAATATCGTCAACAGCCCGGAGGAGGGGCGGGCGAAGGTCCGCTGGCTGCACAAATATGGCGCGCAGGTGATCAAGATCTGCGCGACCGGCGGCGTCTTCTCGCATGGCGACGCGGTCGGCGCCCAGCAGCTCAGCTATGAGGAGATGAAGGCGATCGCCGACGAGGCGCACATGCTGGGCCTCCGCGTCGCCGCCCACGCCCATGGCGACGAGGGCATCCGCGCCGCCATCCTCGCCGGCGTCGACACGATCGAGCATTGCAGCCTGGCCAGCGACGCGACCATCGCGCTCGCCGTGCAGCACCACACCTGGTTCGACATGGACATCTACAATGACGACTACATCCTCGCGACCGGCACCTCGAACGGCACCGAGCAGGCGAGCCTCGACAAGGAGAGGATGATCGGACGACTCCAGCGCGAAACCTTCCGCAAGGCGGTCCGCGCCGGCGTGCAGATGCTGTTCGGCACCGATGCCGGCGTCTATCCGCACGGCGACAATGCCAGGCAGTTCGCGAAGATGGTGGAATGGGGGATGACGCCGCTCCAGGCGATCCGCGCCGCCACCAGGGACGCCGCGATCGCGCTCGGGCGGGAGGGCGAAGTGGGCGCGCTCGCGGCCGGCCGCTACGGCGACATCGTCGCGGTCGAGGGCGATCCGCTCCAGGACGTGCGGACGCTCGAACGTGTCCGCACCGTCATCAAGGGCGGCGAGGTGGTGAAGAGCGACTGAGCGCCGCTCTCTCGATCATTGTCATGGATTTTATTCGTGGCACCCGCCGCGGCCGGTCGCGTTGGAGAGGCCGGTCCAGCAGGGAGCGAGAGCGATGAAGGGTTATTGCGACAACATCCAGGAACGGACGATCGCGAATGAGGATTTCCGCCGCGTCCTCTACACCGGCGAGCACCTCCAGCTCGTGCTGATGACGCTGCCGCCCGGCTGCGACATCGGCGAGGAGGTGCACGAAGACCGCGACCAGTTCTTCCGCATCGAGGAGGGAAAAGGGACCGTCTACATCGACGGAGCGCCGAACCGGGTCGAGGACGATTTCGCGATCATCGTCCCCGCGGGCGCCCGCCATAATGTCGTCAACGACGGCGACGCGCCGCTCCGACTCTACACGATCTACGGGCCGCCCGAGCACAGGGACAAGGTCGTCCACAAGACCAGGGAAGACGCCGAACGCGACCACGCCAACGACCATTGGGACGGCGAGACCACGGAATAGGCGCATGTACTCGCAGGTTGGGGCCTGCCCGCATCGAGGCCTGGCGATCGCGGTGCGTTGATCGGCGGAATCGCGCCGGCCAGGGACGAGCCGGCGCTCGCTGAACAGGGGATGCGCCCGGCATGGCCGCGACGGCGCGCCTCATCGCAGGGCGCGCGCCTGTCCTCGTCCGCGAACCGATTGAACCGCATGAACGGCCGCGCGCCGCCCGGCCGCGCATCGGGTCGCCACTGTGTGCGCCCGTGAGCGATGCGCGTCCCCTTTTCGCTTGAGAGTACGTAAGGGACTATATGTTGCCGCTTTGCCACAGGCGAGAGGCCAAAGCGCGCCGGTGAACCTCTGCCTATCTTGACGCGCACTCCCAAGACGCAATAGTCCGAAACGGACGTTTCCACGTCAACGAGGAAGAGCGGGTGCCGCGCGTCTGCGCGCAGCGAAGGCCAGCATGGATCTGGCCGGGAAGGGCGACCTTCCGATGCGGCACTTCAGGGAAAGGGACAGAAATGAACAGGAACCGGATTTTGACCAGGCTGATGGCGACGACGATCGCTTGTGGAGCGATGAGCGTGGCCGCGCCCGTCGCCGCGCAGACGAATCCGTCGCCCCCGCCCGACGCCCAGATTCCGACCGGCCCCGTCGAGGGATCGGCCGCCGACCCGTCCCGCACCGCCAGCGCGGCGGCCGATTCGGAACCGGCCATCGTCGTGACCGGCTCGCGCATCCCGCAGCCCAATCTGAACGCCATGGCTCCCGTCACGGTGATCTCGCCGCAGGACATCAGGCTCCAGGGCGTCACGCGGACGGAGGATATCCTCAACGCCCTGCCGCAAGTGTTCGCCGGGCAGGCGAGCACGTTGTCCAACGGTGCCAGCGGGACCGCCACCGTGGATCTGCGCGGGCTGTTGCCCCACCGGACTTTGGTGCTGGTCAACGGCCGCCGGCTGCTCCCCGGAGACCCCACCGATTCCGCGGCGGATCTCAACGCGGTGCCCGCGACCCTGATCAAGCGGGTGGAGGTGCTTACCGGCGGCGCGTCGGCGACCTATGGCGCGGATGCCGTCGCCGGCGTCGTCAACTTCATCATGGACACCGATTTCTCCGGCATCCGGCTCGACGGCCAATACAGCTTCCTGCAGCACAACAATAACAGCACCCTGCTGCGCGCGGCGAACGACGCGCGGACCGCGGCCGGCGCGCCCGGCTTCGGCTATCCCGTCGGCTCGGTCGCCGACGGCGGCACCTACGACATCAACGTCACGATCGGCGGCGCGTTCGCGGACGGCCGTGGCCATGCCGTCGCTTATGCGGGCTATCGCAGATCGCACCCGGTGACGCAGCAATCGCGCGACTACAGCTCGTGCACCGCTCAGGGCAATTCGACGACGACGAAGGATGTCATCTGCGGCGGGTCCGCCTTTTCGGCCGAAGGAAATTTCAACGACAGCACGAGCAATTCCTATCACGTCGCTCCGGGCCGGACGTTTCTCCCCGGGCGCACCCGCTACAACTTCGCGCCGACCAATTATTATCAGCGGCCCGACGAACGCTATACGGCCGGGTTTTTCGCCCATTACGACGTGAACGACGCGATCAAGCCGTATATGGAAGCGATGTTCATGGACGACCGCACGCTCGCCCAGATCGCGCCTTCGGGCGACTTCGCCAACACCAATCAGATCAATTGCGACAACCCGCTGATGTCGGCCCAGGAAAAGGCGATCTTCTGCCGCAGGGCGAATCTGGTCACCGGCTTCGTCGGCAATTTTCCGTTGACCTCGCTCACCAACCCGAACCCGGCCGCGCCGCCGATCAATTTCATCGATCCGAATACCGGCCTCACCTACAACCGGGCCTATCTCCAGGTCTTCCGCAGGAACGTCGAAGGCGGTCCGCGCATCGCCGATTTCGAGCATACCGAATATCGCGGCGTCATCGGTTCCAGGGGCGATCTGGGCAAGGCCTGGTCGTACGACGCTTATTATCAATATGGCCGGACGGTCTATTCGCAGGTCTATACCGGCGAATTCTCCACCCAGAAGCTGATCAACGCCCTCGATGTGGTGAACGTCAACGGCACCCCCCAATGCCGCTCGGTCCAGGAAAACCCGACCTGCGTTCCCTACGATATCTTCGCGCTGAACAGCGTGACCCCGGCGCAGGTCGCCTATCTCTCGGTCCCCGGCTTCCAGCGCGGCACCGTCTCGGAGCAGGTGGCCGACACGTCCCTGACCGGCAAGCTCGGCGAATACGGGCTCGTCAGCCCGTGGGCGACGGAGGGAATCAGCGTCAACATCGGCGCGGAGATCCGCAAGGAGACGCTCAATCTTCAGACCGACCAGGAATTTTCGACCGGCGACCTGACCGGGCAGGGCAGCCCCACCTTGCCGATCTCCGGCGACTTCACCGTGCGCGAGGTGTTCGGCGAGGCGCAGATACCGATCGTGCACGACAGCCTCTTCTACGACCTGACCTTGAACGGCGGCTATCGCTATTCCAGCTACCAGCTTAGCAACGGACGCAAGTTCAGCACGAGCACCTACAAGCTCGGCGCCGAGTTCGCGCCGATCCGCGACGTCCGCTTCCGCGCGAGCTACAACCGCGCCGTCCGCGCGCCCAACATCCAGGAGCTGTTCGCGGTGGTGCACGTGCAGCTCGACGGCACCGTCGACCCCTGCGCCGGACCCGTCGCCGGCGGGACGGTGAACGGCAACACCTTCGCGCAATGCGCCCTGACGGGCGTGACGGCCGGCCAGTTCGGAAGGATCTCGGCCAATCCGTCCGGCCAATATAACGGCCAGGTGGGAGGCAATGGCAATCTCGAGCCCGAGCGCGCCGTCACCAAGACGCTCGGCGTGGTGTTCCAGCCCCGCTTCATCCCCGGCTTTTCGGCGACCGTCGACCTTTACGACATCAGGATCACCAAGGCGATCCAGGGCTATGGCGCGGATACGATCATCACGACCTGCGTGAACACCGCCGACCCGACCTTCTGCGGGCTCGTCCACCGGAATCCGGCAGGGTCCCTCTGGCTGACCCCGGACGGGTTCATAACCGACCTGTCGCACAATATCGGCGCCGTCCACACACGGGGCGTCGATCTCAACGCCAATTATTCCCGGTCGATCGGAGGCGCCGGGTCCGTCGGCCTCAGCGTCGTCGGCACCTATCTCGACCGGTTCGTCGTCGATAACAGCGTCTCGACGCCTTATGATTGCGTCGGTTTTTACGGGGGCCAGTGCGGAACCCCAACGCCCAAATGGCGGGGCAAGGCGCGGCTGACCTATACCGCTCCCGACGGCATCGGCCTGTCCGTGCAATGGCGCTATTTTGGCAAGGTGAGCGTCGATGCGTCGAGCACCAACCCGACCCTGGCTGCGCCCTTCTCGGTGTTCGGCGCCCATATCCCGGCGCAGAGCTATTTCGATCTCGCGGCGACGTTCAAGGTCGGCGACCATTACAATCTCCGGCTCGGGGTCGACAATCTGATGGACAGGAAGCCGCCGACGATCAGCGCAAACGGTGCTCTCACCGCTTGCCCGGCGGTCTATTGCAACGGCGCAACCTTCCCCGCGGTGTACGACGCAATGGGGCGGTACATCTTCGCCGGCGTCACGCTCGACTTCTAGCGCCCGCATTTCCTCGACGGAGCGGCGGGCAAGGTTCGCCGCTCCGTCGTCGAACGACAAATGGCATCTCCGGAAGGATGGCGGAAATTCCCCAAGTGCTTCGAGCCCCGGTTGCGATGCACGCGCGGGGGGATTTGCCCGGAGCGCGGCGAAGCGCGGAGGCCGCCCTTCCGGGCGCTCGAGGGAACGCCGCCCTTCGGGCATTTCTCGGGATGATCTGCTGTCAGATGGGCGATTTGCCGGCGGGCGTGAAGCATCTCCGCGCCGCCCATGCGCTCGAACCGGACGACATCACCACCATCGCCAATTTCGCCAAGGCGCTGATGGCCGTCGGCGCGTTGGCGGAGGCCGAACGGCTCTGCAGCGCGAAGGCCGCCTCGCGCGATCGCTCGATGCGCATCGAGCGCCTCCGCGGTTATATTCTCCAGGCCCGCGGCGACTGGCCCGGTGCGATTTCCAGTTATGGACGGGTGCTCGCCGCGGCGCCCGCCGATTTCGAGATCTGGAACAATCTCGGCAACGCGCACATGGCGGCCGGAAATCCGGCCGAGGGAATTGCGGCCCTGGAACGCGCGCGCGACGTCGGGCCGGGCATTCCCTCGATCGGGCTGAACCTCGCCGCGGCGCTAACCGAGGCCGGGCGGGAGGACGAGGCGCTGGCCGTGCTCGAATCCTGCGCGCGGCGCTTCCCGGACCACGCGGAAACGATCGCGCGATACGGTCTCCTGCTCGCCCGCGCGGCCAAGGACGAGGATGCGCTGCGCATGCTGCAGCGCGCGGTCGAGCTCGCGCCCGACGACGCGGACATTCGGGTGGCCCTGGGCGAGCAATATGTGGTGGCCTCGGTGCTGGATCGCGCGGAAGCCGCCTTCCGCGACGCGCTTTCGATCGTTCCGGACCATGCGGAGGCGCATGTGCAGATCGCCCTCCTGCTCGATCATACCAACCGGATCGACGAATATGATGCGCTGATCGATGCCGCTGCCGAAAAGCGGGTCGGCGAGGACCACATGAACTTCATTCGGGCGCTCGCGCACCGCCGGCACGAACGGTTCGCCGAGGGCCTGGCGGCGATCGGCAATGTGCCCGACACGGTCCACCCGGTGCGGCGGGCGCAACTGATCGGGCAATTCCACGACCGGCTCGGCGATCCGGTCGCGGCATTCGCCGCATTCGAGGCGATGAACCGGGCCGCGGCGCGGGAGGATGGGGCGGCGGGGCGCCGAGGCGCCGAGTTCCGCGCCTCCCTGCGCGAGGCGCGCAATATCGTGACGCCGGCATGGTATGCCGCCTGGCGGCCGGCGCCCTCGCCGGCCACGCCGCCGCCCATTTTCCTTGTCGGATTTCCGCGCTCGGGCACGACCCTCCTCGACACGATGCTGATGGGTCATCCGCGCGTGAAGCTGCTCGAGGAGCAGCCTCTGCTTCGGCAGGTCGAGCGGTCGGGCGGCACCGTCCAGCGCCTTGCGGACCTGACCGGGGAGGAGGTGGCGGATCTCCGGGCGCAATATTTCACGGCCGCCGGCCGGCTCGTCGACGTCGCGGACGGCGACATGATCGTCGACAAGTTCCCGCTGCATCTCAACAAGGTGCCGCTCATTCACCGGCTGTTTCCGGACGCCCGCTTCATCCTGGCGCTGCGCCATCCCTGCGACGTCGTGCTTAGCTGCTTCATCACCAGCTTTCGCCTCAACAATGCGATGGCGAACTTCCTGGATCTGCAGGATGCGGCCGCGCTCTACGATCTGGCGCTCGGCTATTGGCATCAGTGCCTGGAGATCATGCCGGTCCGCTGCCACGCGGTGCGCTACGAGAACCTGATCGTCGACGCCGAGGCGGAGCTGCGCCCCGTATTCGATTTCCTGGGGCTGGATTGGCGTCCGGAAATATTGGATCATCGCCGGACGGCCGCCGCGCGCGGCACCATCAAGACCGCGAGCTACGCCCAGGTGACGGAACAGCTGTACGGCCGCGCCAGCGGACGCTGGCGCCGATATGCTTCGTGGCTCGAGCCCGTCCTTCCGATCCTGGCGCCGTGGGTCCAGCGGCTGGGCTACGAGCTCTAAGCCTGCCGACGGCCCGGCAGCCGCGCCCGGCATTGGGACGCGGACAGACGGAAAGTCTTGACGCTCCGGGCGCTTATCTAGTAGTACGATAAGTACTAATACTCTCCGGCGAACGTCCGGATTTGGAGGGCGCCCTGGAGCCGGCCACGATCGACAAGCTGCATCGGGAAGCCTTCAGGCTTTACTCGGACCCGACAGGCGGCGGGGTAACGGTCAGGCGGATCGTGAAGGCGGCCGGCGTGTCGTCCAACAACCTCTATCATTGGTACGGCGACATCGGCACGCTCTACCGGCTGGCCGTCTCGGCCCATATTTCCATGCTCGCGGGAAGGCTGAAATGGTCGCCCGAAAGAGACGCGACGCCGCGCGCGGCGATCCTGGAATTCGCGACGCTCTGCGCGGAGCTGTTCGGCTCGGAGGATTACAGGCGCCTCCTTTACCTCGTCGTCCGCGACGGCGCACGCCATCCCTGGCTGGCCCGGAAGCACCAGAGCGCGATCGTCGAAGCGGCCGAGTCCGCGCTTGGCGAAGGCATATCGAGAATCGGTCGGGCCGGTGGGGCGCGCCTCGAGATCAGAGCCAGCAGCCGCCGCGCTTTCGTGATGCGCCTGCAAGGCGCGCTGGCCCTGCCGATGCTCGTGCCGGGCACCAGGCCGAAAACGCGGCAGGACGTGCGGCTGCTGACCGAGTCGGTGGCGTCGCAGGCTTTGAACGATGTCTACGCCGCGGGCGCTTTCGTTGAAGCCCTCGACCGTTTCCCGGTGACGGCGAGGCCCCCCGTAGAGGCCGCACGGCGCTTGCGCGCGGCATCGGGAGCCCTGCCGGCGCGCCCGGATCATCCCTAGCCTCCTGCGGCGCGGTCATCCGGACCGGCGTGCATCCTCGGCATATCGGCCGGAAGGCGGGGATCCCGTCACCGAGACGGTGCGGCGCGCGATGATCTTCGTGGCGTCTCCGCGCATATGCGCCGACCGCCAGAATATCCTGCCGGCGCGCTGCACGAGGTGGCCGCGCACCTGGTGAAGCCGCGCCCGCGCCCGCATGCCGTTGCCCATGCCGCCACCGACTTCGGATCCGGCACCGCCAAGCGCCAGGCGCACCTCGATATGATCCAGAAGCGCGGGGCGGCCGCGTTTCGCGCGCGCGGCGTTCAGGCGCGACAGGTCCGAAGGCCTCCGGCTCAGCGCGCCGCGGGCGTTCAGCAGCGTCGAAAAGGCGAAGACGAAGGGCAGGAAGACCCAGATATAGTCGCCGATCTGCTGGATATCGTGGCCGGCACGGTCGGGAGCGTTGCTGCGCATGAAGGCGGCCCATTGCCGCTCGAGGTGGAACAGAGCGTGGCGCAGGATGCGGTCGAGCCCGGCCATTCCCTGATGGCGAAGGCCGAAGACGTTGGGCGACGCCGCGGGGGCGTAGAGCTCCGCGTCGAGATCGAATTCCATCCTCGCCGGGGCAAGCACGGCGTGACCATGGGCATCGCAATAGAAACCGAACAGCGATCCGCTTCTGCCGCCCTCGTCGGATTCGACGAGGACCCCGACGCGCGTATTGGGCGTCTCGGCATAAGGCGGGTTCGAGAGCCATTCGATCCAGAGCAGGCTGGAGGGCAGGCGAACGGCGCGGGGATCGAGATCGAGAAGGTCAGGCCCGTGGAGGAACAGGTCCATGCACTGGCTGGACGCGCTTTCGTCGAGGACGAAGCGAAGTGGGCATTGGGCGATGAGATCGTTCCTGGAGCCGGGGCCCGGAAGATTGTGGAGGATGCCCCGGGCATCGCGCGCCGCGATCGCCGCGGACGACGCCATGATTTGATCGACCAGCCTCATGCGCCCTGCTCAGACCGGCCGGCCCAAGGTCAATAGAGACCGGGGCGCAATTGCAGCCGGACGCGCGACGAGGATTGTTTCCGGCATTGCTCGAAGGTCGGAGCGGGCGGCGCCTTCGGCCGCTCCGATGAACTTGCGCGCGTCTTTGCGTCTCGCGGTGCGGCGTTCGCTTCCATGGCGGGTCTCCTCCTCGCCGCGACCTTAGCCATAACCGCTGCGCAGGAAGGCGACGGTGCTGTGAAAGCGCCTGGGCGGGCATCGAAATGCATCGTTCCGCCCAGGCCGCCCGTTTCGTCCGATGAACGCCGTCCCTTGGCCGGACAGCGCGATCCTTCACGCTCCGAGCGACAATTGGGTGACGTTCATGGCGCGCAGAGGGCGGCTCGCTGCTTCAGCCGCGATGCAAGTCCCGTTATGCACCTAATCCGCCGGCCACGGACCGGAGGACAGGAGCAGCGATGCATTCGGAGGGAAACGAGTGATCCTGATCATCGCCGCAGCGGCGGCGGGCTCCATGACGGCATGGGAAGCGGAGCGCCGATATTCGGCCGCGGCCTCGTTGCACGGCCAATGGACGGCCTTTCGGGAAACGGCCGCGCCCGACGCCCTCATGTTCGTCCCGCAGCCCAGGAAGGCGGTCCAGTGGCTCCAGGGCCGGGCCGATCCGCCGGTGGCGGTGGTCTGGTGGCCCGCGCGCAGCTGGCTCTCCTGCGACGGCAGGCTCGCGGTGAACTTCGGGCCCTGGCTTCGCAAGGGCGGCACCCTCGCCGGGACGTTCACCACAATCTGGGTGAAGCAGGAGGACGGCAGCTGGCGATGGAAGCTCGACAGGGGCAGCAATTTGCCGAGGCCACTGCCGGCGGCGGACGTCCCTCGCGTGACCACGTCGTCCTGCGCGAACGCGAATGCGGCCCATCGAACGGCGGTCACCGCGATCGCGGATCGGGACATCCTGGTCCAGCTGGGCGACAAGGCGCCCGCCGCCGGCGCGACGGCGCCGCCGGGCGGCGGCGATGGCGCGCTTCTGCAAAGCGGCGAATCTCCCGACGGAACGCTTCGCTGGGACGTCAGGCAGATCAAGGGCGCGCCGGAAGGGGAGCATGTCGTGCGGGTCTGGCGCTGGGACGGCCGCAGGCACGATCTCGCGGTGTACGAATCCACTCGGGAGAATTGAGGAATAGCGCGGGCCGGCTCCGCCCTATTCGGCCGCCCGATCGGCCGCCCCGCGGCTGCGCAGGACGGCGGTCAGCATCTTGTCGAGCCAGGCGACCCGCGCGCGGGTCGTCCTCACCGCATTGTCGTGGACGAATTCCTGGAAGGGCACGGTGACGCTCTTGCCATATTCGTCAAGGATCTCGAGGCGCTGGTTGAGCGCGTCCTTGGCGGCGATGATCCAGTCGATCTGCTCGTCGGGCGACAAGAGGTAGAAGGACTGGACCTTCGTCCGCAGTGGATCCTCGAGGAGGAGATGCGTCGGCTTGATCTCCCTGATCCATTTGCGGAGCGTCTTCTCGCCCTTCGGCGTGCACCAGAGATGCTCGGTGCCGCGCGCGTCGCTGTCGACCCGCTCCTTCCTCAGCAGGCCACGCGCCAGCAGCCGGTCGATCAGGGGATAGATCTTGCCTTTGCTCGTGTTGAAATTGCTGACCGGCGAATCCTCGTGGATCCGCAAGATCTGGTAGGTCGAGGTCGGCTGGATGCGGTGGACGAGCGAAAGCACCGTCCCCTCATGGTCGGTGAGATCCGTTTCGCCGTCCCGGGCATTTTCGGCTGCGCGCGCCACGACGCCAGTTAGCAGCGATCCGGCGCGTCCAGCAAGGTGCCGGGCGCGGGGAAGGCCCTGCTTGGGGGGCACCCTCACGGATTCGGCGTCGCCTCACATCGGCGCCGGCCAGAATGAGAGGCTGCAGCCGTGAACGACACGCCGGGCCTCATGGACGGCATGTCCGTCTCTTGCGTCTGCTCCATGCCGCGGCCTACCAAGGGGCATGGCTCCGCATCTGCATGCCGTAGCCGCCGCGGGACGGCACCAGTTCGTCCGCCGGCGCGGGGCGCTCGCTTTCGTCCTGTTGTTCTGGGGCCTCCAATTCACCTCGCTCACCATCGAGCGCATGCTCGCGGAAACCGGCGATACCGGGGCCATGCTGCTGCCGCGCTTCTGCGTCGTCTGCGTGGCCGTGTGTCTCTCGCTGCTGATCGCGGAGGCGCATGAACGGCTTGCCGGCCGCAGTCTGCGGGCCAGGCTCGTCGCTGCCGTCGCTCTGGCCATGGTCGGCGCGCTGACTCACGCCGCGGCGAATTACACGATCTTCCAGCTGTTTCTCGGCGCCAGGAATTTCTCGATGGCGAGCTTTCCCTCCTACCTGATGGCGATCGTGCAATGGTTCTGGTCCTATGCGGCGATCTCCGGAATCCTGCTCGCCTTCGCCTACAGCCTCGAGATCGGCCGGTTGCAGCATCTGACCCAGTCCGCGCAGCTGCGCGCGCTGCGCTATCAGCTCAATCCGCACTTCATGTTCAACACGCTCAATTCGATTGCCGCGCTCATTTCGCAGGGGGACAAGGTGGCGGCCGAGCGGATGGTCGAAAGCCTCGCCGATTTCCTGCGCGCCAGCCTTTCGCTCGATCCGCAGGAGGACATCCCGCTTCGCCGGGAGATCCATCTGCAATCGCTTTACCTGGAGATCGAAGGGCTTCGCTTCGCGGACCGGCTGAAGGCGCAGGTGGTGGTGCCGCCGGATGTCGAGGACGCGCTGGTGCCGAGCCTCATCACCCAGCCGCTCGCGGAGAACATGATACGCCATGCGGTCTCGAACAGTATTCGCCCGATCGAGTTCGTGCTGAGCGCCCGCCGCGAAAACGGGCATTTGCACGTCAGCGCGTATAACAGCGCTCCCGACGACGGCGGACGGTGCAGCCCGGGGACCGGCATCGGTCTCGCCAACATCGCCGAGCGCCTTCGCGCCCGCTACGGGGCGAGCGCCTCGTTCAAGGCGGAACGACAGGCCGACGGCGGTTTCCTGGCGGAGTTCGAAATCCCGTTCACGACCGATCGTTCGGCCTGATGCAGGCGATCGTCGTCGACGACGAGGGCCTCGCCGTCGCCCGCTTGTGCGGCCTGCTGGCGCGATTCGACGACGTCTCGGTGGTCGGCAAGGCCGCCAATGGCGGAGAAGCGCTCGAGCTGATGGCCGCGCACCGGCCGGACGCATTGTTCCTCGACATCGAGATGCCGGTGCTCGACGGTTTCGACGTCGTCGAGGAAATCGCCCGCCGCGGCGACCTGGCGCCGTTGATCGTCTTCGTCACCGCTTTCCCCAATTTTGCCGCCGCGGCATTCGAAACCGGAGCGATCGACTTCCTGACCAAGCCGGTGCGGTTCAACCGGCTGGAGGTGGCGGTCCAGCGGCTTCGCAGGGCGCTGGACACGCGCAGCTCCGAAGAGCGGCTGCAGCATCTGGTCGGGCAATTGGAGGCCCTGCGGCGCGAGCGGGTGCCGGGCTGGGACGAGCAAAGGTTCCTCTGGGTCCAGTCGCGCGGGGAGACGATGCGGGTCGATCTGGAGCGCGTCGATCGGATCGCGGCCGAAGGCGAATATGTCCGGCTGTTCCTCGGGGAGGTGAGCCATCTCCACCGCGGATCGGTGACCGATATGGCCGGCCGGCTCAACGAGGAAAGATTCGTTCGCATTCACCGGTCCCATATCGTCCGCAAGGAGAAGGTCGTGTCGGTGAAGCGCCGGGCGACCGGCGGTTACCAGTTGACGATGGAGGGCGGCATCGTCGTTCCGGTCGGCCGAAGCTACCGCGGCGCGCTGGCCACGATCGTGGCGAAGCGGCCGCACCGCTGACGGCCGATGACTGCGCGGACCATCATCGCAGGAATCGCCCTGCTTCTCCTCGCGGGCGCGGCTCCGCGGCAGGACCGGCCGGCTGTCTGGCCGTCGGCCGAAAGAACATTGGACGACAAGGAAGCGATCCTTCGCGCGGCTGCGGACTTTCCGCACAGCTCCCAGCTTCAAAGGAGGCTGCTCGGGGCTGCGCTCGAGGCAAAGAATGCTGCGCAGGCGCTCGGCGCCCTCGAGCGCCTCGCGGCGATGGGCGGCACCCTGTCGCAGCCGTCGCGGGCGCTGCTGGTCCCGCTCGTCGGCGCCGCGGCCATGGCCCGCCTGGCGCCTTTGTTCGACGCCAATGCGGCGCCCATTGGAGGCAGCCGAATCTTCGCGACGATCCCCGCCGACGACCAATTGGTCGAGGGGCTGGCATGGGACGATCGCCGGCACGAATTATACGCGGCGTCGGTCTATGAGCGGCGATTGTTCAGGCTGGACCCGCCGGACCGCGCCTCCGCCGTCACCCAGGCTCAGCCGGCGGGCCTGTTCGGGACCCAATATGACGCGCGCCGGGGGGTGCTGTGGCTTGCTTCGTCCGTCGCGGGCGCCTTTGCCAACGCGCCCGGCGGCTTCAACGGGATCGTGCGTGTGGATCCCGGCGGCGGCACCCTTCGAATCCCGGCTCCGGCTGGGGCGGGGCAGGGGATCGGCGACGTGGTCGTCGCGGCCGACGGCGATGTCTATGCCAGCGACGGCACCGATGGCGCGATCTTCCGGTGCCGGCCGTCTTGCGGAACGCTGGAGATATTCCTCCCGGCGGGCACATTTTTCAGCGCCCAGGGTATGGCCCTCTCCGCGGATCAGGCGAGGCTCTACGTGGCCGACTATCGCTACGGGCTGGCGATGGTCGATCGGGCGACGGGGAAGGTCGACCAGGTCGCCGGCGCGCCGACGATGATGCTGGACGGCATCGACGGGCTGGTCCGCTTCGGTCGGGACCTGATCGCCATCCAGAACGGATTTCGGCCGGCGCGCATCGTCCGGCTGCACCTTTCCGGCGACGGCCGGCGCGTCGCCCGGCTCGACATCCTCGAGCGGGGCAATCCCGCCTGGGGCGAGCCGACGCTCGGCACGGTCGCTGGATCGAGGCTGCTCTACGTCTCGGATTCCCAGTGGGAAAGGTTCGACGGCGGGAAAGTCACCCTGCCGCCGAGGCCGACCCCGGTCCGCGAATTGTCGCTGGGCGGGAGCGCCGCCGAAGCCCGGCGACGTTGATCTAATGGCCCGCCGCGGCCGAGCCCTTCTGCGCGAGGAGCTCGTGATAGGCCTCGACGACGTCCGGAACGACATATTGGTCGAACCAATAGGCCCGCCATTTGTCGGCACCCGCGAACAGGTTCCTGGATCGCGAAAGCTCGGTCCTGGTGGCGACCTGCTCGTCCGTCAGCGCCGGCCCGCGCGTCAGCGCCTGCGCCTGGCGGCCGATCTCCCGCAGAGTCGTCGAGAGCAGGGTCACATAGGCGGTGCCGCGCAGCACCGGCCCATGTCCGGGCACCACGATCTGGGGCGAAAGCGCGGCGAGCCTGTCGAGCGTCTCGGGCCATTGCACGACGTTGGTGCTGCCATAGGGGATCGGCGCGACGGCCATGTCGCCGGCGGCGACGACGCGCTGCTTGGGCATCCAGACGATGACGTCGCCGTCGGTATGTCCCGGACCGATGAATCGCGCTTCGACCGGCGCAGTCCGGTCGGGAATGCTGAACCGGTCGCTGAAGGTCACCTTGGGCGGGACGAGATAGGAGCCCTTCTCGTCCGCGATCCGAAGCGCCAGCACGCCGACCAGATCGGCCCAGCCGCGCCGCTCCTCCTCGCTCAACGCGGGGTCGTGGATCTTCGGCTCGAGCTCGGTCGCATAGCCGCGCAGAAGCCGGGCGCGCGTGCCGTCCCGGTCCGCGGTCGCGGCGAGGGTCGTCGGGGAGCCTTTATAGCTGTCGTCATGCCCGATATGCCCGGCGGTCCGGTCGCTCGTCACGATCGAGACCTGCGGCCAGGCCTCCACGATCGGCCCCAGGCCCATCACATGGTCCTGGTGCCAATGCGTGATGACGACGAATTTGAGGGGCTTCGGGCTGATCTTGCGGATCAGCGCGACGATCCTCCGCCCCGCGCCACGGGTCTTTCCGGCGTCGACGAGGACCAGCCCGTTCGACTGCTCGATCAGCACCTCGTTGGCGAGCGGAGCCGGATCGGAGGTGGCGTCGGCCGTGAAGACATGGATATGCGGCGCCACCGCGACCGCATGCTCGATCATTCGCCGCTCCGCCGACGGCCGCGACATTTGCGGGTCGGGCGCGGCTTCGGCCGGTGCCGCGGCTGCCGGCTGCGCCCGGCCCAGCGTCGGCACCAGGGAAAGAGCGCCGAGGCCTGCCAAAGCGACCCCGAGCGCCGCGCGAGTGCCGGGCCGCAAGCCGCGACCCCGCCTCACCGAGGCTTCCGGAACTTGAAGGCGAACTGGCTGGTGCGCCCCCTGACCGACGGGTCGAAGACCTTGATCGTCAACGGGTCCCGCGCATTGACCAGCACGCGCGATTCGCCGGCGAAGACGAAACCGGCCGCCACGACCTGCGCCTTGACCGTCCGCGGGTCGATACGATGCAGCGTCTCCGTTGCCCGCATGCCGGCGCCGGGCTTCGCCGCATGGTCGATCACCACATAGATTCCGCCCGGCTTCAGCAGGTCGAAAACCGCTTTGTTGAGCGCGGCGGGCGGCGTGTGGCCCATGAATCCATCCGGATAATCGTGATAGTTTTGCGAGGTCCAGACGACGTCGAGCTTCTCTGGCGCGGTCAGCTGCGTCGTCGGTTCGACGATCGTCGTGACGTTGCCGTAGGAAGGCGACCGCGACATCGCCTGCAGCGCGGCGACGTCGCCGGTCGCCAGCTTCGCATAAGCCTGCGGCCAGACGGCATAGACATGCCCCCTGGGGCCGACGATCCTGCTGAAGATGCGGGTCCAATAGCCGGTGCCCGGGATCAGATCGAGGACCTTGTCGCCCGGCCTGACCTCCGCAAGGGCGACCAGCGCCTCCGGCTTGCGGCGGGAGTCGGCGGGGCGGTCGGACGCGCGCTGTGGATCCGCAAGGGCTCGCTTCAGCGCGAGCGCCGCATTTTCATGCGCGGCGGGCGCGGGCCCGGCGGTCGCCGACAGACCCGTCCCCAATGCCAGCGCGGCAGCGGTCAGCAACAAGATGTTCTTCTTCATCGACACCCCTCCCAGGACAGTCGCCCACCTTTCGGCTCGGCGGCGGCGGGAGGAAGGGGATTGCAGTGGACGTCCCGCCTGGCCTGCCGAACGACACGGCCAAAAAGGACAGGCGCCGGAGCACGCTCCGACGCCTATCCAAACAGGGATCAAGGGGATGAATCCTTGATTGCGAACGTCTAGCACGTGTAAATCGCCATAGTCAATTCAAATAAGTACTAAACGAACTACTTATTAGATATAAGTGAGCAAGAAGGACCGGTCGACGGGCCGCCCGGCATTCGCGCGGCCCGCTGCTATTGACCTCGTCAGTCGATCATGGAAAACCGGCCGCACCCCTGTTCAACGGGAGGGATTGATCATGATCAAAACGATATTCCTCGGCCTGCTCGCCAGCGGCATCACCGCTTCCGCGCCGCCGACCGCCACGGCTCCGGCCCCGCCGCAGCAGCGGCCGAATTGTTCCGCACCGGAATATCGCCAGCTCGACTTCTGGGCAGGCGAATGGAAGGTCTTCGACACGGCCAAGGGCTATCGGGTGGGGACCAGCCGGATCGAGCGGATCGAGGGCCTTTGCGCGATCAGGGAGAGCTACGACGCGCCCGGGGCGCCGGGCGGGCCCTATTCCGGCACGAGCTATAGCGGCTACGACCGCAAGGACGGCAAGTGGCATCAGATGTATGTCGACGGGGACGGCAGCGTTAGCTGGTATTCGGGCGGCCTCGAGGGGGCGGATATGGTGCTGGACGCGCCGGCCCGCGGCGGAGCGCTGCAGCGCATGACCTACCGGCCGCATGCCGACGGATCGGTGCAGCAGATCGGCCTCGTCTCGGCCGACGGCGGCAAGACCTGGGCGCCGGGCTACGACCTCACCTACCGCAAGAACTGACGGGGCGGCGGGCCGGGCGGCCGACGGCTTCCGCCTCGCTGACGGCTTGCCGGGGCGGCGGGCGATTCGAATTCTAGAAGTCGAACCCTAGAAGTCGACCTGCGCCCCTCCATAGAAGGAGCGGCCGATATTGTTGTAGATCGCGCCTCCCGCGCCGGTGCCGGTGAGGCCGAACGGCGGCTGGCGGTCGAACAGATTGTCGACGCCGAGATAGAAGCGGAAGCGGTTGTCCACCTTCGTCTCCAGCCTGACATAATGGTAGAAGACCTGCGGATAGCGAAGATGCGTCGCCTCGTCGGGATTGGCGGGCGGCCGGCCCTGTAAGCTATGCGTATCCTCATAGGCGAAGATGGTCATCGTGCCGATATACCGAAGCGTATATTGGAGCGTGAAGGGCCCCATTGTGTAGCCGGTGATCAGGCTGGCCGAAAAGACCGGATCGCCCAGCTCGCTGAGCTGCCGGTCCGCGAAGGTCGGATCGAGCGGGTTGATGAAATTGTTGCGTTCGAGCGTGTAGGTCGCGATCCCGCGCAGATCGAGCCGGTTGCCGTTGCCGAAATTGTGGCGGTAGGCCAGATCGAAATCGATGCCCTTCGAGGTCTGCTTGGCGAAGTTGACGCCCGCCGACACCAGAGCGGGGTTCTGGAACAGCCCGAACGGGTCGCGCGGCGTCAGCAGCGCGCAATATTGATTGTTGATCGTCGGCTGGTCGACGCACTGGGTCAAGATCGCCTGCGGGGCCGGCGTGGCGATCAGGTTCGTCACCTTGATGTCGAAATAGTCGATCGTCGCGGTGAAGCCCGTGAAGAACGTCGGCGTGAACACCAGGCCGAAGGTCTTGGTCTCGGCGGTTTCCGGCGTCAAGGCGGCGTTGCCCGTGGTCAAGTTGGTGCACTGCG
>JAQGLF010000212.1 GCA_028293025.1 Alphaproteobacteria bacterium | reverse complement strand
CGCTTCCTGTATCGCCTCGCAATCGGGCGAAGACAAGGCAGGCCGCCGCCGCCTAGCGCCCCTCCCTTTTCCATGGCATGATCCGTCCTCTACTAGAGGGGATGACCATGCGTAAGCTTAACCTGGTTGCGTTGTTCGCCTTGACCGCCGGCCTAGCGTTCGCCGCGCCGGCCGAAGCGAAGATCATGAATTTCCACGCCGCGCTCGACGGCAAGACCGGGCCCGATCCGACCGGCTCCGATGCGACCGGCAAGGCGAAGATCCGGGTCGATACCGACCGCAAATTGGTCTCGGTCGACATGAACGTCGACGGCATCACCATCCCGCAGCTCTGGGCGAAGCTGGTGGCGCGGCCCATCGGCCCGATCCACTTCCACAAATATGCGGATGCGTCGGGCGGGGCTTCGGTGCTCGTCCTGCCGCTGCCCTTCGGCCCCAACTACCGCTCGACCGCGCACGGCATCCACGTGAAGATGGTCAATTACGATTATGCGGCCGGGGCGAAGCTGCTCAACTCGACTCTGTCGTTCGAGGATTTCGTCGCCGCGATGAAGAGCGGCCTCGTCGTCCTCAACATCCACACCGACAAGTTCAACCCGGGCGAGATCAGCGGCAAGGTCGTCGAGAATTAAGCCACGGGAGACAGGGGGCAAAGCCATGTCGCAGGAGAATGTCGACCTGATCCGCGGCCTTTACGCCGCCTTCGGCCAGGGCGACGTGCCCGGCGTGCTCGCGCGCATGGCGCCGGACATGGTCTGGAACGAGGCCGAGAATTTCCCTTATGCGGACGGCAATCCCTATGAGGGGCATGACGCGATCGTCGGCGGCGTGTTCGCCCGGCTCGGCTCCGAATGGGACGGGTTCGCGGCGGTGCCTGAGGAATATCTCGACGCCGGCGACACGGTGGTGGTGCTCGGCCGCTATCGCGGCACGTGCAAGGCGACCGGCAAGCCGTTCGATGCGCAGATGGTCCACGTCTGGCGCGTCGCCGACGGCAAGGCGAAACGCTTCCAGCAATATACCGACACGCTGCAGGCGGCGCGGGTGACCGGCGCGGCGTGAGGCGGCGCCGGGAAACCAGGTCGATCGACGCCCCGCCGGGCCGCTACCGGGTCGAGGAGAAAGACGGCCGGCTGGTCGTCGTCGACAGCTTTACGGGGATTGGAGCGGCCACGGCGGCGGCGTTGCGGCCGCGGCGGCCCGAGCCAGGGGCGGCCTGAGCGCGCGATGCTGAGCCTCGCGGTCAATCGCCGGCTCGCCATCGTCGCCGGCATCGTCCTGCCGCTGGCCGAGATCGCGCGGCGTTCGGCGAACCTCGGCGCCTGGTGGCTCTGGCTCGACGACTGGCTGATCGGCGGCGCCCTGCTCATGGCCGCATGGCTCGCCGGCGCGCGCCCGCCGCTCGGCCCCCGCGCCCTTGCCGGCGCCTGGGGGCTGGCGAGCGGGATGGGCTATTACAGCTTCGTCGGCCACGTCCTCGCCTGGCGGGACCGCGACGTCAGCGCGCTGCCGGGCTGGGTCCTGGCCGCCGCGGTCGGCCTTGGCTGGCTGGTCGCCCTCTACGCCCTCATCTCCGCGGTGGCCGCGCCCGAGCGCTGACCTTCGCGGGAGGCGGCGACGCCGCTTCATTCGCGGCGCCTGTGAGCGTGTTCCAATGATATTGAAACGACCGTGCAGGAATCCGGTCTCTAGAGCCTGTTCCGCCTAGGTTGATCCATCCCCGCTCATCCTGAGTAGCCGGTGACCTTGTCGAACCGGTATCGAAGGACGCAAAGCTCTGGAGCGTCCTTCGATACGGGCCTTCCCCCGGATCCAGTCCGGGGTCAGTCCCTACTCAGGATGAGCGGTTTAGTATCAATAGGACGAGGTTTAACGCATCAGCCCCGCCGCCCGCAGCGCCTTCTCGATGACGGCTTGGGGGCCGGTGGCGGGCGCGCGGGCCGTGGCGCGGGGGCGGAGGGCGGTCTTCGCGCCGGGCCGTTTTGCCACCGCCGCCTCGGTTCCCGGCGCCTCTTCCGCCTCGGCCTCCGGCTCCGGGGCGATGCCGAAGAAGGCGGCGATCCGGGCCGTCGAGCTCAGCCCGACGTCGAGCATGTGTGCGCCCGCCGCGCCGATCGCATCCTCGCCCCCCGCCAGCGGCACGCCATGGGCCATGCCGGTGATCGCATATTGCTCGATCAGCGGCTCGCCCTTCGCGCCCAGCCAGATCCGGCGCGGATAGCCCTCGACCTCGTCGATCCGGTCTGGCTTCGGCTTGAGGCCGTGGAGGTGCGCCCATTGCAGGACGATGGCGTCGGCGTTGCTCGCCACCACGGTCCGGTCGGCGCTGCCCTGCCAGACCTGGACGCGCGGCCAGGACCCGCGATGCGGCGAGGCGCGCAGCACCTTGCCGGCGAGCGCGGCCGCGTCGCTGCGCGCGCGGCCGCCCATGCAGTCGAAAGCCTCGGCGACATCCGCCGCGCAGCCATAAGCCACGCCGGCGATGATCGCCCCGGCCGCGAACAGCTCGGGATAGGTGGCGAGCATCACCGAGGCCATCGCCCCGCCGGCGCTGAGGCCGGTCACGAAGACCCGCGCCGGATCGACCGGCTGCGTCTTGCCGATCGAAGCGATCATCGCCCGGATCGACGCCGCCTCGCCCATGCCGCGCTGGGTGTCGTTGCCCGAGAACCAGTTGAAGCAGAGCATCGGATTGTTGGCCCGTCGCTGCTCGGGGAAGAGGAGGATGAAGCCGTGCCGGTCGGCCAGGGTCGACCAGCCCGAGCCGTGGTCGTAGACCGCCGCATCCTGGGTGCAGCCGTGAAGCACGACGACGAGCGGCGCCGGACCCTTCAGGCCCTCGGGCACGTAAAAGCGGCCCCGCAAATTGCCGGGATTGTCGCGGAGCGGCGGCAAATCGGACAAGCGGTCGGCGGCGGCGGCGCGCGGAGCGAAGGCGCTCGCGCCCTTGCGGCTGCGGCGAAGGCGGATTCGGGGCGTGACGACAGGCATGATTTCTCCGCGGCGGCCGGAAGGGCGGCTTTCCTGAAGAACAGGCTGGACGCTCTTTTGTTGCAGTGCAACATAGAAATTCGCCCAGTTCCGACCCCTCTCCCGGGCGGGCAGAGGGTTTGGGGTGAGGGGGCTCCGCGTCCCGGAATACCTCAAACGCCCGACACCCCCACCCTGCCCTCCCCCTCAAGGGGGAGGAGATTGATGGGCTGAATGTCGTTTCTAGCCGGGGCCGCCTTCCCCCATCTTCTTCCTCAGGCTGAGTGGCCGCATGTCGGTCCAGACCTCCTCGATCCAGGCGAGCACATCGGCCTTGAGGCCGTGCTTGCCGGCGTCCCGCCAGCCGGGCGGCAGCTCCCGGTTCGCCGGCCAGATCGAATATTGCTCCTCGTCATTGACCACGGCCATGTAGATATTCGTGTCTTCGCGCTCGTCGCTCATCATCATTCTCCCGCCAAGGGCCTGCGTAGCAGATGGGGGTGTTGTACGGCAGAGGGGGGCATGCGCGCTCGCGGCGGGTCAGGACGGCGGGCGTCGCCGGTGGGGGAAGTCGACGACGAAGCGCAATCGCCGCAGGAAGGCTGGGTCGAGATCCTGCCGGCGGTTGGAGGCGAAGATGGTGAGGCCGGCATAGCTCTCGACACGCCGGAGCAGATAGGCGGCGTCCGCATTGGCGAAGCGGTCATGCGCGTCCCTGACCTCGGTCCGCCGGGCGAACAGCGCCTCGGCCTCGTCGAAAATGAGGACGGCGCCGGCCGCTTCGGCGGCAGCGAACAGGCGGTCGAGCGCCTTCTCCGTCTCGCCGATGAACTTGCCCACGATGGCGGCGAGGTCGACCGCCCAGACCGGACGGCCGAGCGCGTTGCCGAGAAGCGCAGCGGCGAACGTCTTGCCGGCGCCGGACGGCCCGCGGAACAGCGCCGCCTGGCCTTGGGCCTCGCCATGCGCCGCCGTCCTGATCTCGTCGACCCGCCGGAGACTATCCTTCGGCAGGACGAGGTCACGCCACCCGGCCGAGGTTTCGATCCGCCCGACCGGAAGCCCGGCAGCGGCGGCTTCGACAGAGGATATCCGCGTCTGCACATCCGTCTCCCGCGCTTTCGGCAACAGGCTTCCGCGGCGCTCAGCGCCAGCCGTGGGGGCAGCCCTTTTCGCACACCCACAGATCGTAGCGGGAGTCCGGGTCGATGCGGTGGGCGTCGACGACCGTCGGCAGGAAGGCCTCGGCGGCCTTGTGCCAGAACAGGCTCGCGCCAAGGCGGCCGAAAAAGTCCGTGACCCGTTCGGTCAGGCTCTGCCGCCCGATCACCTGATGGCCGACGGGCTGATAGCCGAAATGCTTGCCCTCGTAAGGAATGCCCACTGCGCGGATCACCCCGGCCGCGAAGGGCGACACGTCCCCGCCCAGGGGAAGAAGCGGCACCACGTCGGTATCCACCTCGTAGCGCAGGCAGTCGATCCCCGATTGCCCATAAGCGCGCGCGAAGGTGTCGTCGCCGGCGCGGGCCGCGGCGATCGTCAGCACCTTGACCGGAACCTGCGGCCATTTCTGGCGGGCGCGCCAGGCGGCGAGGTTGGCGAGCGGCCCGCCCTTGCTGTGACCGGTGAAATAGAGCGCGGCGGGTCCTTGCTGGAGCAGGCGGCCGATCTGCGCCTCGAGGCCGTCGGCCGCGCCGGTCCCCCACAGCCGCTCCAGCGAGCCGGCGAAGCCGTTATGGACCTGCCCCGGATAATGGCCGGCAGGATAAGGCCCGCAATTCGCGTCGTTCAGCCAGTCCAGCAGGATCGCGGCCAGCCCGTGATTGTCCGGCTGCAGGCGGCCGTTCACCCGTTCGAGCGGTGGAAGCGTGCCGCGGAAGGCGACCAGCACTCCCTCGGCGATCCGCCCGACCAAAGCGAGGTCGATCTTCTGATCGAAGTGGAAGCGGGAAATCGGGACGTTGTTCGCAGAGAAATCGCGCGCAATGACCGCCGGCTCCCCGATCCAGCCCACCTTTTCCCGGGGGGATTTGGCGGGATCGTAGCATTGCGCCGCCGCGAACAGCATGCGCCGCTTCAGGCACGGGTCCCTCGGATCGATCACGGCTCCCCCCTTTTCGTCTCGATCCGGCTCAAGACCGTGCCGGACCTTGCCCCCCGCGCTTCCCATCGATCCCTAACCCAAATCGGGCCATGGTACGACTCGTCCTGTCCGGCCCATGGGAAGGTCGGCTGCCATTGCCTCCGCCCGCGCGGCGCGCCATCTTGGCCGCATGCGCATCCTCGACGTCGACGAAACCGCGCCCCGCGATGCCGGGGACCTGACCGAGCATCTGATCGCGGGCGAGGAGGTGCGCGCCGCCTTCGTTTCCGCGACCGGCAGCGTCCTGTTCACCGATGGCCGCATCCTGCTCGCCCAGCGCGAGCATCTGCTCGAGGAGCGGATGGAGACCAGCTCCTATCCGTGGCGCGAGGTCCGGCGCTTCTCGCTGCAGGAGAGCATCGGCACCAAAGGCTTCGTCCAATTGCGCATCTGGCTCGGCGAGGACGAGCATCCGCTCCACCTGCGCGCCCGGCCGGGCACCGACCTGCGCCCGCTCCAGCGCCTGCTCGCCGAAAAGCTGGGCTGACGACCCCCTGAAGCGCTATTCACCGCCGAGGGCCGGAGTGCCGATTGATGGTGATCTGGATCAACGGCGCGTTTGGAGCGGGCAAGACGAGGGTCGCCCGGCGGATCGTCGCCCTGCGCCCCGGCGCCAGCCTGTTCGACCCCGAGCAGATCGGCTTCATGCTCCGCCGGCTGTTGCCGATGAAGGGGGTCGCCGACTTCCAGGACCTGCCGCTCTGGCGCGCGCTGACGGTGCGGCTCGTGCAAGAGGCCGCCGCCGCGTCGGCGAGGCCAGTGATCGTGCCGATGACTCTCGCCGATCCGGCCTATTTCGAGGAGGTGATCGGCGGCCTGCGCGCGAGCGGCACCGACATTCGCCATTTCACCCTCACCGCTGCTCCGGAAACGCTGCGCCGCCGCCTGCGCCGCCGCCTCGACTGGCCATCCTCGCGGCGATGGGCGCTGGCGCGGGCCGAGCCCTACGCCGCCGCTTTAGCCGACCCGGCCTTCGCCGAGCATGTCGACACCGACGGCCGGACGGTGGCCGAGATCGCCGAGGGCATCCTCACTCGGGCGGAAGCCTGAGGACCATCGCGCATGCTTGCCTTGGCTAATACGACCCTTTGAGGGCGATGGCGCGATAGCTGATTCGAACCCCTCCCAGGCGCGCCTGCCTCTTCGCCACGGCGGAGTTCGTGTCGTAGCTCACTGGAAGGTGATCGGGAGACAGCCAGCGAATATCCGCCCACGGGCCGCCCCACCGCGCGGCGGCGGCTTTGCCGTGATCGTCATCGGCGATGAAGACATTGCCCCTGCCCGACGGTGTCTCCCCGTGCGGCAGCACTGAGATCTGGGTCGAGAAGCCGGTGGTCGCGCCGCACTCGCGCTGAAAGACGACGGCATCATGCGCGCCGTCGGACGCGGTCACCACGCGCACGACATCGTTCTCGCAAGAAAAGAGAGGTCCGTTTAGCGGCAGCGCCAGCAGAACGATGGCCATGAGCGAGAGCCGACAAAGCATCTTTTTCGCATGACCGCTTCATGTGCAGAAATGGTGGGGAAAGCTGTGCTTCTCTCGTCAAATCCGCCGCCGAACCCCCTTGCGCCCTTCGCGCGTTTCCGCCTGATGCCGTCAACGATCATCCGCTCTTTCGCCTATCGGCCCGAGGCGCGCGAGCTGGAGGTGCTGTTCACCACCGGCCGCCGCTATCTCTATTGCGAGGTGCCGCCGGCGGCGGCCGACGCCTTCCGCGCCGCTTTCTCCAAGGGTCGCCACTTCAACGCCCGCATCCGCAACCATTATCCCTATCGGGAGCTGGAGCCGGCCGACGCGGCGCCTTGAGCCGCGCCTTCGTCAGGGACGAGCCGGAAGCATCGCCGCCGAATGCGGCCGCGAGGAGCCGATTCATGCGCCAGGCCCCGTCCGCCCCCGCCGGGATGGACCGCCTTGCCGCTTGTGCTACCAAGCGGCGGGCGAAGGGGAGCGCCGCTCATGAGAATGGATTTGGGACCTATCGTCGAAGGCCGGTCGCCGGCGGGATCGGACGGACGCGCATGAGTGCCGATCTGGAGCCGCTGAACGGCGAGGTGAAGAGCGCCGACGCGGCCGCGATTCGCCTGCTGCAGTGGATCGCCGCTGCTTTGCTCCTCCTGAACGGCGGCGCATTGGTGCTGGTGATGAAGGCGCACGGGGTTCGAGGCGTGTTCGACGGCGGCGGGCGGTCCTTTGCGGGAGGGCTGCTGGCCGCGCTGGCCGGCGCCCTGTTCTGGGCCCTCGCTTATGGCGCGCTGTCGCGGGACCGAGACATGCGCGCCCGGGATGCGGCGCAGCCCGGCGCGCCGGAGCCGGACACGCAGGAGACGGGGGAGCTGCCGAAGACCTTGTGCGCGATCGCGATCATGCTGTGGGTAGGATCGCTGACCGGGTTCATCACCGGCTGCGAATCCTGATCCGGTATGGCAATGCACACGACGCCCGGGCCGGCGACGGGCCTGCCGTGCCGGCGCCTCCGCCCGCCGCCTCTCCGTTCCGCGTGCGGAACCTAGCCTCCTAACCTGAGTTAATGGCGCGGCGGCGAGAAGGTCGCCCAGTAACTGGAGTTTCGCCATGGCCAGTCAGCCGGAAGAGGGCGCACTGCACCGGTTCGGCTGCTGGCTTTCGGCCAGGGTCGCCGACGTTTCCGCCCATCCTTATGCCCAATTCGGGTTCATAATCCTGTGCTGCGCCTGGTTCCTGGTCGGCTGGGGCATCAACGGGCTGACCGCCGCTTTGTCGGTCCTCGCCATCACCCTGACCCAGATGGTGCTCAACCAGCAGGCGGCGCGCGAGGTCGAGGCCCATCGCCGCGACGTCGCCCTCCACGCCAAGCTCGACGAGCTGATCCTCGCCTCGAAGGAAGCGCGGGACGAGATTGCCGGCGTCGAGGAGCTGGAGGTCGAGGAGATCGCCGCCTTGCGCGAGGCGAACGTCACCCCGCTGGCGAAAGCGCGGCGGCAGCGCAGCCGGGCCTGAGCGCGCCCTAACCGTCCGGCGAAGGCACCGCGGGCCGCCGGGAACGAAGCGCGACGACCAGGCCCGTCAGCGTCAGCACGCCCCCGATGGCGGCCGGCGGCGACCAGCGATAGCCTTCGAACAGGGTCGACAGGCCCATGGCGAGGATCGGGATCAGCACGCTCGAATAAGCGGCGCGGGCCGGCCCGATGATGCGGATGATGTGGAAATAGAGCGCGAAGGCGAGCGCCGAGGCGGCGAGGGCGAGATAGAGCAGGCTCGCCCAGTAAAGCAGGCGGGTCTCGACTGCCGGCGGGCCGAAGAACAGCCACGCCGCGACGATATCGGCCGCGACGCCGTAGAGCATGCCCCAGGCGAGCATCGCCGCCACCGGCCGCCGGCGCAGGCGCTGCGAGGCCTGCATGACGTTGGCGATCGAGGCGGCGAGCACGGCGAGCAGGGTGAGGCCGATGCCGGCGAGGACGTCGTGCGGCCGGGCGCCGCTGGTCCGGAACTCCTGCAGGAAGAGGAGGGCCGCGCCGGCGAGCGCCACCGCCGAGCCGAGCAGGAAGCCGCCGGTCGCCCTTTGCTTCAGGAACAGCCAGGCGAACAGCGAATTGGGCACGATCAGCAAGGCGAAGACGACCGCCACCAGCCCGGAGGTCACGTGCAGCTCGGCGGCGTAGACGAAATTGTAGTTGAGGAAGAATTGGGGGAGGCCGAACAGCAAGGCGAGCGCATGGCCCTCACGGCCGATGCGCAGCGATTCGCCGCGGAAACGGGCAAAGGCGAACATCGCCGCCGCAGCGATGGCGAAGCGGTAGGCGACCGACCAGGCCGGCGGCACCGACCCCAATTGATCGGTGATGACGATCCAGGTCGAGCCCCAGATCAGGGTGACGAGGAGGAACGGGAAAAGGATTCGGGGCTGGAGGAAGCTGCCCCCGTCGGCGCTCACCGGGTCTCGCTCACAGCGCGGCGATCGCGCGGGCGAGCGCGTCGACCGCTTCGGGGTCCGAATCCCAGCTCGTCACCAGCCGCGCCTCGCCTGGTCCCCAATCGTAGAAATCGAAGCCCTGCGCCCTGAGGCGCCCAGCCTCCTCCGGCGTCACCCGGACGAAGAGCTCGTTCGCCTCGACCGGCAGGATCAGCCGCTCGCCGCCGGCGGCCGCGGCGAGCCGCGCCGCCGCGTCATTGGCGGCCCGGGCATTGCGCAGCCAGACGTCGCCCTCCAGCATCGCCAGTATCTGGGCGGCGAGGAACCGGCCCTTGGCGAGGAGGTGGCCGGCCCGCTTGCGCCGATAGAGGGACGCCGCCTTCATCTCGGGCCTGAAGAAGATCAGGGCCTCGGCCGACATGCCGCCATTCTTGGTGAAGCCGAAGCTCAAGGCGTCGACCCCGGCCTTCCAGCTGAGGTCGGCGGGCGAGGCGCC
>JAQGLF010000199.1 GCA_028293025.1 Alphaproteobacteria bacterium | reverse complement strand
CTGTTCCCCTGGCTCGCGACGAGCGCGCGGCGTGACGAGATGTGCTGGTTCCTCGAGCAGGAAGCGGCCGGCGAGGCCGGCTTCGACGATCTCGTCGCCTATACCCAGGTCAAGCTGCCGCGCTCGGCCAAGCTCGAACTGGCGAGGAATTATTGGGACGAGATGGGCCGCGGCAATCCAGCCGGCATGCATGGACCGATGCTCGATGTGCTGGTCCGGGCGTTGGCGCTGGTCCCGTCGATCGACACGACAGTCTGGCAAAGCCTGGCGCTGGCCAATGCGATGACGGCGATGGCGACCAATCGCTTCTATGCGTGGCATTCGGTCGGCGCGCTCGGGGCGATCGAGCTGACCGCGCCCGGCCGCTCCGCCTGCACCGCGCAGGCGTTGCGCCGGCTCGGGCTGGAGCCGAAGGAACGGCTCTATTTCGACCTCCACGCGACGCTCGACGTCAAGCACAGCGCCGCCTGGAATCGCGAGGCCTTGCGCCCGCTCGTCGCCGAGGATCCGGCCCGGGCGCGGCCGATCGCCGAGGGCGCTCTCATCCGCCTCACCTGCGGCGCGCGCTGCTACGAAACCTATCGCGACCTGCTCTGGCGGGAGAAGATCGCGCTGGCCGGCTAAGCGCTCCGGGCACCACCAACCGTTCGGGCTGAGCTTGTCGAAGCCCTCCCTTCTCTTCTGCTGAAAAAGGGGGAAAGGGAGGGCTTGACGGGCTCAGCCCGAACGGCAGTGGTTTCCGGATTGTGGTGACAGACGCTAGGGGCTGCTCCGTGCAGCCCGCCACCCTCTCGCTCGCCGCCGCCCGGCGCATCGCGCTGGCGGCGCAGGGCCTCGCCCGGCCGCGGCGCGAGGGGCCCGTGGGGCCGCGCCAATTGCTCGGCCTGGTCGACCGCCTGAACCTCCACCAGATCGACAGCGTTAACGTCCTCGCCCGCGCCCATTATCTGCCGGCTTTCTCCCGCCTCGGTCCCTATCCGACCGCCGCGCTCGACCGGATCGCCTGGGGCAAGCCCCGCCGCCTGTTCGAATATTGGGCGCATGAAGCCTCGCTCCTCCCCTTCGATCTCCATCCCCTGCTGCGCTGGCGGATGGCGCGGGCCGAGCGCGGGCAAGGGACGTGGCGCTCGATCGCCGCCTTCGCCCATGAGCGCCGCGCGGAAACCGAGGGGGTGCTGAAGCGGATCGCGCAGGACGGCGCCCTCGCGGCCTCGGATCTGGAGGCCGGCGGCACCGGCGGCTGGTGGGGCTGGAGCGACGGCAAGCGGATTTTGGAATGGCTGTTCTGGTCCGGCCGGATCACGACCGCGACCCGGCGCCCCAGCTTCGAACGCGTCTACGATCTGCCGGAGCGGGTCCTCCCGGCCGCGATCCTCGCCGCACCCACGCCGCCCCAGGTCGACGCCCACCGCGCCCTCCTCGAACATTCGGCCCGCGCTCTCGGCATCGGCACGACCGGCGACCTTCGCGACTATTTCCGCCTGTCGCCCGCCGACGCCAGGCCCCGCATCGCCGAGCTGGTCGAGGCCGGGACCTTGCTGCCCGTGCGGATCCAGGGCTGGCGCGACACCGCTTTTCTCCACCGCGATTCGAAACGGCCGCGGCGGGCGGAGGCGCAGGCCCTCCTCTCCCCTTTCGATCCGCTCGTCTGGGAGCGCAGCCGCACCGAACGGCTGTTCGGCATGCGCTACCGGATCGAGATCTACACGCCCGCCCACAAGCGCGTGCACGGTTATTACGTCCTCCCCTTCCTCCTCCGCGACCGCCTCGCCGCCCGCGTCGACCTCAAGGCCGACCGCAAGGCACGGGTGCTGCGGGTCGAGGCGGCGCATCTGGAGCCGGAGGCGCCGGGCGACACGGCCGAGCGGCTGGCAGCCGAGCTGCGGCTGATGGCGGAGTGGCTGGGGTTGGAGCGGATCGCCGTGGCCGGCCGGGGCGGCCTAGCGCCGGCGCTCGCGATCTGCCTGGGCTGAGCGAGAGGCGCATATCGCGCGCTCCCGGTCGATGACGCGACAGCGTCCAGCTGCTAATCTGGCCGCCGCTTTCGAGGAGCAATACCATGACGACCGTGATGGAACGCACCGCGGCCATTGGAGCGATCAGCCCGTTCTTCATCGTTCGGGACGTCGGCCGCTCCCTTGCCTTCTATGCGCGCCTCGGCTTCCAGCCGCGATTTCGCGAGCCGATGGACGACCCCTTCTTCGCGATCGTCGGCCGCGGCGAGGCGCAGATATTCCTGAAGCATGTCGGCGTTCTGGAGGCTCAGCCCAATGCGAGCTGGCACGATTGGGTGCCTTGGGACGCGTTCGTGTCCACGCCCGACCCGGACGCGCTCGCGGAGGAGCTCGATGATGCCGGAGTGGCCCTCCACAAGCCGGTCGGCGACCGTGGGGACGGCCTCAGAGGGTTCGAGATTCGCGATCCCGACGGCTATGTCCTGTTCTTCGGCCGTCCTCTCTGACGGGTGTCGAGGTCGGATCGCGCTTCCATGATCGACGACATAAGCAACATCGTGGTCCTGACCGGCGCCGGCGTGTCTGCCGAGAGCGGCCTTGCCACCTTCCGCGGGCCTGACGGCCTGTGGGAGGGGCATCGGGTCGAGGACGTCTGCACGCCCGAGGCCTTTCGGCGCGATCCGGCGCTGGTCCACGCTTTCTACGACGCGCGGCGGGAGAAGCTGAAGGCGGTCGAGGCGAACGCCGCCCATCGGGCGCTGGCGCGGCTCGACGCAGAATGGCCTGGTAAGCTGCTGATCGTGACGCAGAATGTCGACGATCTGCACGAACGCGCCGGGGCGAAGCGGATCCTCCACATGCACGGCGAGCTGAAATCCGCCTGGTGCCTCGGCTGCGACGCGCGGATGAAGTGGGAGGAGGATCTCGGAAGCGGTCCCCCCTGCCCCGCCTGCGGCGCCTGCGGACGGCTGCGGCCCGACATCGTCTGGTTCGGCGAGATGCCCTATGAGATGGAGCGGATCGACCGCGCTTTGACGGGCGCCGATCTGTTCGTCTCGATCGGCACGTCCGGCGCCGTCTATCCCGCCGCCGGCTTCGTCCAGACCGCCCGCTATGCCGGCGCCCGGACGCTCGAGCTCAATCTCGAGCCGAGCCTCGGCAGCTACCATTTCCACGAGACCCGCACCGGCCGCGCCGGGGAGGTGGTGCCGGCATGGGTGGGGGAGATGCTGGGCGCTGCTTGATCCACCGCCGTCACCCCGGACCCGATCCGGGGCCATCTTCTTGGGCAGCCGGCGCGAGAGGAAGGTGGATGCCGGATCAAGTCCGGCATGACGAAGGGGGCTGGGACCTACTCGACCCAGTCCAGGCCGATCTCCCGGTAAAGTCCCCGATCCTCCTCCCAGTCCGGGTTGACCTTGACGTGGAGGAAGAGGTGGACCTTGCGGCCGAGCAGCTGGGCGAGCTCCGTCCGGGCCGCCTCGCCGATGGCGCGGATGCGGGTGCCGCCCTTGCCGAGGATGATCGCCTTCTGGCTGCCGCGGCCGATCAATATCTGCTGGTGGATCGCGACCGAGCCGTCCTTGCGCTCCTCGTAGCGTTCGGTCTCGATCGCGCTTTCATGGGGGAGCTCGGCGTGGAGCTGGAGGTAGAGCTGCTCACGGGTGACTTCGGCGGCGAGCATGCGGTCGGTGGCGTCGGAGACCTGGTCTTCGGGGAAATGCCAGGAGCTCTCCGGCACCCGCGCCGCCAAGGCCTGTTTGAGATCGGCGACGCCGTCGCCGGTCGCGGCGGAGACCATGTAGATATCTTCGAAGTCGAGGCGCTCGTTGAGCTGGGTCGCCAGGGTCAGCAGCGCCTCCTTCTTCACCAGATCGACCTTGTTGAGGATGAGGATCCTGGCCTCGCGGCGCGCCTTCAGCCGGTCGAGCATCGCTTCGATTCGCCTGGAGAAGCCGGCCTCCGCATCAACCACCAAGGCGATCAGGTCCGCATCCTGCGCGCCGCCCCAGGCGGCCGCGACCATCGCCCGGTCGAGCCGCCGCCGCGGCTCGAAGATGCCGGGCGTGTCGAGCAGCAGGATCTGCGCCTCGCCCTCGATGGCGATGCCCATGATCCGCGTCCGCGTCGTCTGCGCCTTCGGGCTGACGATCGCGACCTTCTGCCCGACCAGGGCATTGACCAGGGTCGACTTGCCCGCATTGGGCGCGCCGACCACGGCGACCAGGCCGCAGCGCTGGGTCATGGGCGAGGCACGCGAAAGCCCCTGCCCTCGATGGGGAGGGGTTTGGGGTGGGGTGAGGTTCGACGTAGAGCGAGGATTCGGAGCGGGGCTCTGAACCCACCCCCACCCAGCCCTTCCCCATCGAGGGGGAGAGCTCTGAACGCGGCCACCCTCACGGCAATTGCTCCAGCAATTTCGCGGCCGCCGCGGTCTCGGCTTCCTGCTTCGAATTGCCTTCCGCCCGGGCGGAGCCGACGCCACGGATCTCGACGTCGACGACGAAGGTCGGCGCGTGCTGCGGGCCGGAGCGGCCGGCGAGGCGGTAATCCGGGGGCCTGCGGTCGTGCGCCGCCGCCCATTCCTGCAGCGCCGATTTGGGATGGAGCGGCGCCTTGTCGCGGGCGCTGACCCGGTCGCCCCAGGCGCGGCGAACGAAGGCCGCGGCCGCATCCCAGCCTGCATCGATGTAGAGGGCGCCGGCCAGGGATTCGACGACGTCGCCGATCACGTTGTCGCTGTCCGAAGCGCCGTCGTCGCGCGCCTGCTTGCCGAGCCGCACCTGGCCGCCGATGCCGAGCTCGCGCGCGACTTCGGCGCAGGTCTCGCGGGCGACGAGGGCGTTGAGACGACGGGACAATTTGCCCTCAGGCTCGTCGGGGAAAAGTTCGTAGAGCCAAGTCGCGATCGCCAGGCCCAGCACGCGGTCGCCGAGAAACTCCAGACGCTCGTAATGATCCTCGCCATGGCTCGCATGGGTCAGCGCCCGCTCGAACAAGGCGGCGTCGCGGGGCTTGTGGCCGAGCACTTTCTTCAGCCAGGCGGCGGTGCGCGCGTCCATCAGGAGGTCCGCCCCACCCGGCCCCAGCGCGCGGCGGCGAACCAAGTCCAGGGCTTCAGCCATGACGCTGAGCCGTCGGTCGAGAAGAAGAGGATCAGCGGCCGGCCGATCAGATTGTCGCGCGGCAGCATGCCGACGCCCTGCTCGGCGAGCGGGAAGCGGCTGTCGGCGCTGTCGTCGCGATTGTCGCCCATCATGAAATAATGGCCGGCGGGGACGGTATAGACCGGCGTCTCGTCCCCGATCCCCTCGATCTGGTCGAGCACCTCGTAGGAGCGGCCGCCGGGCAGCGTTTCGCGATAGCGGGGATAGCGGCAATAGACATGGCCCCGCTCGGCCACGAGCGGCGGCGCATAATCGCCGACGAAGCGGCAGGGGCTGTTGGGCGTCCGCTCCATCAGGAAATCGGTCATCCGGACCTTGGGGACGGCATGGCCGTTGAGGATCAGCTGCCCGCGCCGCATCTGCACGCGGTCGCCCGGCAGGCCGATCAGCCTTTTCACATAATCCTCGTTGCTGCCCGGATAGCGGAAGACGACGACGTCGCCGCGCCGCGGTTCGCCGCCCCAGAGGCGCCCCTGGAACCGCGTGAGGCCGAAAGGAAAGGCGTAGCGCGAATAACCGTAAGGCCATTTGGCGGCGAACAGATAGTCGCCGATCTCCAGCCCCGGCAGCATCGATCCCGACGGGATCATGAAGGGCGCGGCGACGAAGGTGCGGACGAAAGCGGCAAGCAGGAAGAGCAAAACGAGGAACAAGGTCGTCCCGGCGAGGCCGCCTTTCTTCTCCGCTCTCCGCTTCGCCGCACGTGCCGCCATGGCCGCGCCTTTCGCTTGGGGGAGGTACGGGGTCAAGCCGTACTCATTCCTCCCCGTGCCGGGGAGGAGTTAGGCGGCTCTAGGCTTTCATGCCTTACCCCCGTAGATGGGCGCCGAAAGGACGGCGAATGAGCGACCCCTGGTCGGTGGTGGAGCAAGCGGAGACGCAGAGCCTGAAGGCTTTGTTCGCGGCCGAGCCCGACCGCGTCGCCCGCCTGACCGTCGAGGAAGCGGGAATCAGCTTCGATTTCTCCAAGACCCATCTCAGCCGCCCGATCCTCGATGCCTTCGTCCGCCTGGCCGAGGAAACCGACCTTGCCGGGGCTCGCGAAGCCCTCTTCGCGGGCCGGATCGTCAACCCCACCGAAGGCCGCGCCGCCGAGCACAGCGCCGAGCGCGGTCAGGGCGCGCCGGAGAGCGTCGCCGGCGCCGGCGCCTTCCGCGCCCGCATGCGCGCTCTGGTCGATGCGATCGAAGCCGGCGCCTTTGGGCCGGTACGCCACATCCTCCATATCGGCATCGGCGGCTCGGCGCTGGGCCCGGACTTGCTGATCGATGCGCTCGGCCGCGATGCCGGCCGCTACGACGTGGCGATCGTCTCCAACGTCGACGGCGCCGCGCTCGAGGAAGCGGTGGCGGATTTCGATCCGCACACCAGTCTCGTCTGCATCGCGTCGAAGACCTTCACCACGACCGAGACGATGCTGAACGCCCGCTCCGCCCTCGCCTGGCTCGATCAGGGCGGAGTCGCCGATCCCTATGGTCGCGTCGTCGCGCTCACCGCCTCGCCCGAGCGCGCGCTCGACTTCGGCGTCGACGAGACCCGCATCCTTCCTTTCGCGGAGAGCGTCGGCGGCCGCTATTCTTTATGGTCGTCGATCGGCTTCCCCGCCGCCCTCGCCTTGGGCTGGGAGGCGTTCGAGACTTTGCTCGAAGGCGCGGCGGCGATGGATCGCCATTTCCGGCTCGCGCCGCCGCTCGAGAACGCGCCGATCCTCGCCGCCTTCGCCGATCGATATTATGCCAATGTGCGCGGCGCCGGGACCAGGGCGGTCTTCGCCTATGACGAGAGGCTGCGGCTGCTCCCCTCCTATCTCCAGCAGCTGATCATGGAATCGAACGGCAAGTCGGTGAAGCTGGACGGCTCCCCGGTCGGCCGCGCCACCGCGCCGATCGTCTGGGGCGGCGTCGGCACCGACGCCCAGCACGCCGTCTTCCAATTGCTCCACCAGGGCACCCATCTCGTGCCCGTGGAGTTCGTCGCCGCGATCGAGGCCGGCGATCATCTCGACGAGGAGCATCACCGCCAGCTGCTGATCAACTGCTTCGCCCAGGGCGCGGCGCTGATGGCCGGCAAGGCGAGCGACGATCCGCATCGAAACTATCCGGGCGACCGGCCCTCGACCACGATCCTGCTCGACCGGCTCGATCCCGGCAGTCTGGGCGCGCTGATCGCCTTTTACGAGCATCGCACCTTCGCCAACGCCGCTTTGCTCGGCATCAACCCGTTCGACCAGTTCGGAGTCGAGCTCGGCAAGCAACTGGCCAAGGCGATGGACCAAGGCGAGGACATGGATTTCGATGCGTCGACGCGCGCCTTGATCGCGCGGGCGCTGGGAGGAAGCGACTGATGGCCGATTACGATTATGACCTGTTCGTGATCGGGGCCGGCTCCGGCGGCGTCCGTGCCGCCCGCGTCTCCGCGGCGCATGGCGCGAGGGTGGCGGTGGCCGAGGAGCATAAGGTCGGCGGCACCTGCGTGATCCGCGGCTGCGTGCCGAAGAAGCTGCTCGTCTACGGCGCCCATTTCGCCGAGGATCTCGCCGATGCCCGCCGCTTCGGCTGGGACGTGCCCGAATGCCGCTTCGACTGGCCGGTCCTGCGCGACAACGTCCTTGCCGAGGTCGCGCGGCTGGAAGGAATCTACACCGAGACGCTCGAGCGCCAGGAAGTGGAGGTATTGAAGGAGCGGGCGACGGTCACCGGCCCGCACGACGTGCTGCTGGGCAGCGGCCGCAAGATCACCGCCCGTGTCATCCTGGTCGCCACCGGCGCGACCCCGGTGGTGCCGGATTTCCCCGGCGCCGGGCACGGCATCACCTCGAACGACGCCTTCCACCTGGAGGCGCTGCCGAAACGGATCGTCATCGCCGGGGCGGGCTATATCGCCAACGAATTCGCCGGCATCTTCCACGAATTCGGCAGCCACGTGACCCTGGTCAATCGCAGCGACGTCATCCTGCGCGGCTATGACGAGACGATCCGCGACCGCCTCCTCACCATCTCGATCATGAAGGGGATCGACTTCAAATTCCACGTCGCCTTCAAGAGCATCGCGAAGAACGAGGACGGCAGCCTGCGGGTCGAGATGGACGGTTGCGATCCGATTGAAGCCGATGCGGTGATGTTCGCGATCGGCCGGCGGCCCAATACCGACGGCCTCGGCCTCGACAGCGCCGGCGTGCAGCTCGACGACAAGGGCGCGGTAGTCGTCGACGCGGACAACAAATCGGCCTGCGATTCAATCTATGCGGTGGGCGACGTCACCAACCGCGTCCAGCTCACGCCGGTCGCGATCCGCGAGGGCCAGGCCTTCGCCGACACGATCTTCGGCAACAAGCCGACGCGGGTGGATTACGAGAACATCCCCTCGGCCGTGTTCAGCCACCCGCCCCTCGCCGGCGTCGGCATGACCGAGAGCCAGGCGCGCAACAAGCTCGGCACGATCAAGACCTTCACCTCCGATTTCCGGCCGATGAAGAACGTCCTCGCCGGCCGCAACGAGCGGGCGCTCTACAAATTGATCGTCAATTCGGAGACGGACGAGGTCGTCGGCATCCACATGATCGGCCCCGACGCGCCGGAGATCCTCCAGGCGGCGGCGATCGCGGTCAAGGCGAAGCTCAAGAAGAGCCAGTTCGACGAGGTGGTTGCGCTCCACCCGACCATGGCGGAAGAACTGGTGCTGATGAAGTGAGGGGGCGGCGATGACCGAAGGCTATATGTCCGGCTTCGGCAGCCATTTCGCGACCGAGGCGGTGCCCGGCGCCCTTCCGGAGGGCCGCAACGCGCCGCAGCGCCCGCCCTTCGGCCTCTATGCGGAGCAGCTGTCCGGCACCGCCTTCACCGCGCCGCGGGCGGAGAATCGCCGCGCCTGGCTCTACCGGATGCGCCCCAGCGCCGAGCACCCGCCTTATCGCCGCTACGAAGGCGCCGCTTTGTTCGCGCCCGGCACGGTCGACGAGCCGCTCGCGCCCAACCGCCTCCGCTGGGATCCGCCCGGCTGGCCGGACGCGCCGGCGGACCTGATCGACAGCCTCGCGACCATGGTCGCCAATCGCAACCCCCAGGATCTGGAAGGCGTCGCCGTCCACATCTATCGGGCGGCGAAGGACATGGAGCGCCGCTTCTTCTTCGACGCGGACGGCGAATTGCTCTTCATCCCGCAGGAGGGCCGCCTCGCTTTGCTGACCGAGTTGGGCCGGATCGACGTCGCGCCCGGCGAAGTTGCGCTCATCCCCCGCGGCGTGCGCTTCCGCGCCCTGCTCCCCGACGGCCGGGCCCGCGGCTATGTCGCCGAGAATCACGGCGCCCTCTTCCGCCTGCCCGAATTGGGGCCGATCGGCGCGAACGGCCTCGCCAATCCGCGCGACTTCCTGACGCCGGTCGCCGCTTATGAGGATGAGGAAGGGGAATTCGAGCTCGTCCAGAAATATCTCGGCAGCCTCTGGACCACCCGGCTCGACCACAGCCCCATCGACGTGGTCGCCTGGCACGGCAATCTCGCGCCGTGGAAATACGATCTGGCGCGATTCAACACGATCGGCACGATCAGCTTCGACCATCCCGATCCGTCGATCTTCACGGTTCTCACCAGCCCCTCGCAGACGCCGGGCCGCGCCAATGCCGATTTCGTCATCTTCCCGCCGCGCTGGATGGTCGCCGAGGACACGTTCCGGCCGCCCTGGTTCCACCGCAACGTGATGAGCGAATGCATGGGCCTGATCCACGGCGCCTATGACGCGAAGGCCGAGGGCTTCGCGCCGGGCGGCCTCTCGCTCCACAATCTGATGGCCGGCCACGGGCCGGACCTCGCCAGCTGGAAGGGCGCGTCGGAAGCCGAGCTCAAGCCCCACAAGATCGAAGACACGCTCGCCTTCATGGTCGAAAGCTGCTGGCCCTTCCGCCCGACCCGCATCGCCATGGACAGCGAAGCGCTGCAGAAGGATTATGAT
>JAQGLF010000155.1 GCA_028293025.1 Alphaproteobacteria bacterium | reverse complement strand
GTGCCGAATGGGCCGCCGACGAGCGGCCGGGCGAGGTCGCGGTCGAGCGCGGCCAGCAGGCGGACGAGGCGGGAGCTGAGGCCGTCGAGGATGAAGCGGGCAGCGGGGCCGCAGGGGTGGGCGCGATTGGCGGCGATCGCGGCCTCGATCGCCTGTTTGTGGACGTGGAGGAGGTTTTGGGCGTCGCCATCGGCCATGCGTTATATTGCGATATTCGGAACTAAGGAGTCAAGAGCTCACTTCCGATGATCGTATAAATGGCGCTTGGTCGGCCCGCTATGGTCATGTCGGGACGTTCCGATCGGTAGCCGCTCTTGTCGCTGCAGAAGCGAAAGCGAAGGGCCGGTTGCTGAGACGCTCGAGGCGAACACCCATTCCGGATCGATCTTCGCTTGCGCGATGTTCCTTATATGTTCCATCTTCCGCGGATCGAATCGACGAGTCGCTGGGGCTGGTGATGGAGTTTCGCGTGTTGGTGTTCGGAATTGCCAGGGGGCCGTGGCGGCGGGACCGGAGGCAGGCCCATCGGGATGCGATCGAGCTCGATCTCGGCTGCTACGACGAATGGGGCCGCTTCTTCCTGACGGTACCGGCGGAGATCGAGGTCCGCCGGCGCGCCGCGGCGTGAGGAGGTAGAAGATCGGTTCACGCGAAGGCACGAAGGCGCGAGGGAAGGCGGTGTCGCGCGAGAAGCGCATGCAGTCGATTTCCTCTTCGTCACCCCGAGCTCGACCCCCGGGGTCCACCTAATCTCTCTGCGAGGAAGAAGATGGATTCCGGATCAAGTCCGGCATGACGGGACAGTAAAACGGCGGGCGAGGTACTTGCTTTGCCGTTTCTTCGCGTCTCGCGTCTTCGCGTGACCCCCTTCTGCCCTTCGCAGGGTTACATCCGCGAGGCTTTCCAGATCACGCGGCCGACCAGCTCGAAGGGCTGGCCGCTGCCGATGCGGATCTCGTGGTGGGCGGGGTTGGTGGAGCAGGGGACGAAGCGGGCGGGGTCCGATTTGAACTGCTTGAAGGTCGCCTCGCCATCGACCATCACCACGTAGAAGCGTTCGGGGAACAGATCCCTGTCCTCCGGATCGACGATCACGGTACCGCCGTCGGGCACCTCCTTGTCCATCGAATCGCCCGAGACGCGAAGCGCGAAGGAGCGCGCCGGGATGCTGGGATCGGGCCGGGGTATTGAGCCGATCGGCTTTTTGACAGCCTCCCGCCAGTTGCCCGCTGAAACGTCGCCGAGAGTCGGGACTGCATCGAGGCCGACGCCTATCAAGCCACGGATCTTGTCCATCTCCTCGACGCGAAAGCGCCGCTCCCCCGAGAGCGACTTGGAGAGCTTGTTCTCCTCCATGCCGAGATGGCGGGCGAGGTCGACCTGCCTCAGCCCCAGCTCCTTGAGCCGCCGCCTTATCTCCTCCGCATCCATGCCCGCGGTCTCGCCCGTTCTTGCGATGATCGCAATTGAGAACATCGCAACTTTATGGTTGCCAATGAATTCCGATTATCGCATATCCAAGGAATGTGGTATGATTCTCCGCTCCGAAGCAGCCTCCCCAAGGAGGTCTATGCCGATGCCGACGTGATCGAGAAGGCGCGGGCGATGATCCGTGCCGGCGGCGCCGACGGCTTCGTCTCTGACTATCTCGGCATGGCGGCGGGACAGGTGACCGCGATCCGCCAGGCTCTGCGCGGGACGGCTCGCGGCCGGCCCGCCGCTTCAATCCCCGCCGTTGACGGCGCCGAGGACGCGGCCGAGGCGGAAGCATCGCGGCGCGACGCGGAGCGCGGCTCGGCGGCTCTGCTGGCCGCGATCCGGCGCTACCTCGTCCGCCACCACGCGCCGGCAGCCAAGGAAGCCTGAGCCTTGGCCGGGGAGGGGCAGGGTGCCGTCGGGCGTCGCGGCCGACGCGGTCACACGGACAGGATCGAACGAGAGCGGAAAGGAGCAAGGCTGATGGCGAAGCGGCGGAGCAAGGCCGGCAGGCCGCGGAAGAGCGGCGCGCGGCACGCCTGTGGGAAGCTGAAGGCGGTGCGCGACGACGGCAGCGAACGGACGCTGGCCCTGCGCCTGCGCTTCCGGCCGTTCCAGGGCGGCAAGGGCGACCAATGGGCCGGGACGCCGATCGGCCGCGCCTGGCTGGTCGGCCTGCTCGACGGCCACGACGCCGATCCGGCCGCGATCCGCGACGCGGGGCTCGGTTATGCGGAGCGCTACTGGTCCTATTGGCCGGCGCCGGGCGGCGTCGCCAATTACGAAGCGGAGGACCGGCGCGGGACCTCCTGGGCCGGCGGCCTCGACATGTCCGGCGAGCGCTTCCAGGCGCTCGACGCGACGGTCAAATCCGCCGGCCGCGCCTCCTATGACGCGGTCCAGTCGCTGGTCGTCGACCCGCATTGGTTCCCCGAGGGAAACCCCGCATGGCTCGACCGCCTGATCAACGCCCGCCTGGCGGCGATGAAGCGCGCGGCGAGCGGCGAGCTGCCGAGGGCAGGGGATGCGGAGCAGCTGAAGCTGGCGGTGGACGGGCTGCTGGCGATCGTGCGGGGGACGCGGAGGAGGGCGGCGTGAAGGCCGGGGGGCAAATGGTCGTAACTTCGCAATTGCCTTGGCAAAGGGTCCTTCGCTGCCGCGCGCCCAACTGATATGAGCGGGAGCCCGGCGTGGCGGAATTGGTAGACGCACCGTCGCAACCGCCATCAGCCTTCGGCTCGGGTGCCGGGCAGATCCCGGTCGCCGGCAAATTTCAAATATCTCCTGGATGCCAAAGGCTTGAGCCTCCCGCCAGGTGCGGGCATGGTCCAAAAACAAAGGGGTGTGTGCGTGGCGACAATTTCTCTCGGAGATCGCGAGCGGCCGAAGCCGATCAGCGCGGACGGCTATGAGCGCTTCCTCGCTTATGCCTCGATGGTCCTGCTCGCGGCGGCGCTGACCGCGATCGTCCGGGGCCGCGCGGAATGGGCGGCGATACCGGCGGTGATCTGGCTGCACCTCGCGACGATCCTGACCGCGACCGGGCTGACTCCGGTCATCCTTCTCCGGCGCCGCGGCGATCCGCGGCACCGTCTGCTCGGACGCATCTGGGTAAGCGCGATGCTGGCAACGGCCTTGCTCTCGCTCGGGATCCGCGTGATCCATCCCGGCCATTGGAGCTTGATCCACCTGCTGTCCATATTCGTCATCGTCCAGGCGCCGCTGATCTGGTGGACGGCCAGGACGCGGCGCCTGACGACGCATCGGCGCATGGTGCGGGGGATGGTGACCGGGGCGCTGCTGATCGCCGGCTTCTTCACCTTCCCGTTCGGGCGCCTGCTCGGCCATTGGCTGCTCGGCTAAAGCGTCACCGTGCGGGCGGGCCGGCTGAACCGCGCAGCGCTCAGGCCGCGTGGTGCGCGAACACTCTGCGCCCACCCGGGCCGAAGGCGATCACGTCATAGGCCTGGCCTTTTTGGCCCCGCATCTCCATGCCCTCGGAGCCCGTCGGCATGCCGGCGACCGCGAGGCCGGCAACGCCTTTCGGGCGCTGCGCCAGCACCCGCTTCATGTCGGCGATCGGAACGTGACCTTCGAAGACCATGCCGTCGATGACCGCTGTGTGGCAGGAGGCGAGATCGGCGGGCACGCCCAGGCGCTTCTGCAACAGCGCGCGTTGGGAATCGTCGATGACCTGTACCTGCCGCCCGAATTGCGCGCGTACCTGCGCCGCCCATTTGAGGCAGCAGGGGCAGCCGGGGTCGCGATGCATGGCGATTGGCGCCGCCGCGATGGCCAAAGCGGGGACAGCCAAAGCAAGGGCGGCCAAGAAGCGACGTATGGCGAGCATGAGCAATCCTCCGGTTCGGCATGGATATTGGAGGCCGATGAAGGCCGTGTCCATCGCCCCGCGGCGCGCATCGGGTGAATCAGGCGGCGTCTGGCTGGACGGCCTGGACGAAGCGGCTGTTCACGCGCAGCGCCGCAGCGGGCAGGCCGAAAGTGCGGCGGAAGGTGCGGCTGAAATGGGCGGAATCGGCAAAGCCCGCTTCATGCGCGGCTTCGGTGAGCGATGCACCCGCCGCGTAGAGCTCCACCGCGCGCCCGATGCGGAGCCACAGGACGTAGGTCTTGAACGGCAACCCGGTCTGCTCGACGAACAGGTGACGCGCCCGGCTCTCCGACAGGCAGGCCGCGCTCGCCGCCGAGGGCAGGCTGACGCCGTTCTGCAGATTGCCGCCGGCATGATCGATCATCGACCGTATGCGAGGGTCCGCCACCCTTGCCTCGGCCGATCCGGCCATCGCGGCGACGATCACCGCACCGAGCCGCGCGAACTCCTCATCCCGGCTGCCCGACCGGAATGCGGCGGCAAGCGCGGCGCGATGCTGCGCGACGGACTCGCCGGACAGCGCGCGCAACGCCTTGCCCCGGAAGGACGCGGCAAGGGCTCGCCCCTCCCGGCTTTCCGGCTCGACGAAGAGGAAGGCCACCAGCCCGCTTGCCTCAAAGACATGGCTGGCGTCCGCGGCGACGGCGACGGCGGGGCCGCGCAGCCGCTCATCGGCGGTGCGCAGCTCGAAATCGCCTTCGAGCGCGAGGGTGATTTGGATCGCGTGATGGGAATGGAAGTCCGCCCGGCCGACGCCGCCCGCCGCCTCGAGGAGCCAAAGGCTGGCACCCTCCCAGACGAGGATCCTGCCGCGCCCCTCGATCTCCATTCAGACGCAGTCTCCGATTGACGGCATTTCAGCCGCTGCGTTCAAGCGCCGCCGCGCCACCGAGGTCTAGTCACAAAGCTCCAGCAACCCAATGACGGAGATTTCCCATGACCCCGACCTGCAAATGCAATCCCTGCCGCTGCGCCCCCGAGTGCCGCTGCGCCAACCAGCCCGCCGCCTGCGCGTGCGGCAACAGCTGCAAGTGCGGCGAGCGCTGCACCTGCGCCCGCTGATCGGCGGCGCACTCGAAAGCCGAACGCAGGGGGCGTCCAGCTTGGGCGTCCCCTTCGATTGGCCCCTGAATTTCCTCCGTCAGGCGCTCCATCCCCCGTCGATATTGTAGACGGCGCCGGTGACGAAGGCGGCCGCGTCCGAGACGAGATAGGCGACCAGACCGGCGACTTCGTCGGGCGTGCCGTGACGCGGGATGGCGAGGGGGGTCCTGTTGTCCGCCGCATTCGGGCCGTCGGCCGGGTTACGCTCGGTGTCGGTCGGACCGGGCTGGACGAGGTTGACGGTGATGGCGCGGGCGCCGAGATCGCGCGCCAGCCCCCGCGTCAGGCCCGCCAGAGCGGATTTGCTGGCGGCATAGAGCGTTCCGCCCGGCCCCGGCATGCGATCGGCGACGATGCTGCCGATGGTGACGATGCGGCCCCCGTCGGCCATGGTTCCGGCCACTTTTTGGGCGGCCAGGAAGGGCGAGCGCACGTTGACGGCGAACACGCGGTCGAAGTCGTCGGCAGTATAATCTTCGAGCGGGCCGGTCACGCTGAGCCCGGCATTGTTGACCAATATGTCGATCCGGCCGAAGCGGTCGAGGGCGGCGTCGATCGCTGCCGCAAGCGCTGCCGGATCGGCCACGTCCGCGGCGATCAGCAGCATCTCCGTTCCCGCAGCTTCGAGCTCGGCGGCGAGTTGCGAAGCTTCGGCGGATCGGCTGAGATGGACGATCGCGACCGACGCTCCGTCGGCGGCCATCCGCCGGCTGATCGCCCCGCCGATGCCGCGGCTGCCCCCGACGATCAGCGCCACCTTTCCCCGCAGCATGTCGGACAGCTTACCGCTCCTTTTCCGGGCGAGTTTGGGCGCAGCGTTTCAGGCATGCAAGCGGCCACCGCCGCAGGGGGATCGCGTTCAGGCCGCTCCCGCGCCGTCGAGGTGCGCGACGAGATTGTCGAGCGTGCGGCCGGTGCCGATGTGGACGCCCATCTTCACGAACTGCTCGAGCTGCTCGGCGGTGGCGCATTCGATCTCCACGATCATGTGCGTCCCGCCTTCCGCCTCGGCCAGGAGGACGCGCCCGACCGCGCCCATCGCGTCGAACACGATCCACGCGGGCGGCGCGATCTCGCGATAGATTCCGGCGAAGGGCATGTCCGGATGGCCGCGGCTGACGAAGGCGAAGGCGCCGCCGACCCGCAGGTCGATCTCGCAGCGCGCCAGGGGTTCGCCCGCGGCATCCCACCAGCAGGCGACCTGCTCCGGCTGCGTCCAGGCGGCGAAGACCTGCGCGGGATCGGCGGCGAAATCGCGGGTCAGCCGGATCGTGTGCGTGGCGCGGTCGATTTCGAAGCCCGTGGGCGCAAGGGTGTCGGCGGCGGGGGGCATGTCATTTCTCCTTTTTCACGGTCGTCGCCAGATGGCGGTCGAGATTGTCGAAGCGGCTCTCCCAGAGCCGCCGGAAGGGCTCCAGCCATTCGGCCATGTCCTTCATCGCGGCCGCGTTCAGCCGCCGCGGCCGCCGCTGCGCGTCGCGCGCGCCCTCGATCAGCCCGGCCTGTTCGAGCACCTTGAGATGCTTGGAGACGGTCGGCTGGGTCAAAGCGAAGGGTTTACTCAGCTCGGACACGGTCGCTTCGCCGAGGGCGAGACGGGCGAGGATGGCCCGCCTGGTCGGATCGCTCAGGGCCGCGAAGGCTGTATCCAGCTGGGTGGAGGAGGTCCAATTCATTGCTAAGCGGCTATATAGCTGTATAGCAATATATGTCAACGGGCTGCGGAGGGCGCGTGGAGGTGCTTTTCCATCGCGTAATTGTGGAGCGCGACAGACCCGGCTTGCATCTGCTCGGAGTGGAGGCGGACGCTGACGACCCCGCTGGGTCGGATCGACAGCTTCGTGGCCGCGGCGCAGGAGACAGCTCTCAGTTCGGCCAAAACGTCTCACCCCGTCGGCACATCCCGCTCATGCCACAGCCCGTCCCTGCGCGCCTTCGACGTGCCGCCGGAGACGGAGAAAGACCCACCGCCGCCCGTTTCAGACTCCGTGCAGCGGCCGGCGCGCCGCCACCACGGCGCCCGCACGGACGCCGGCATAGCAACCACGGACAGGAGTAATTGTGATGAGAGCAGCTGCTTTGGCGATCGCGCTGTTGATGAGCGGCGCGGCGGTCGCGCAGACCACGAACGGCACGGACACGACGCCCAACAATAGCGACATGTCGACCAGCGGCCAGGCCGCGAGCCAGACGGACGCCACCGACGCGACCACCCAGACGGACGCGACCGCGACCAGCGACATGAACGCCACCTCGCAGACCGACATGGCTTCGAACATGGCGACGGCGACGGGCGCGGTCGTCCAGCCGGACAATAGCAACCCGCGCCGCGACGCGCGCGGCATCGCGGTGATCTCCGAAGCGGCGGTCGTCCCGATCGGCTGGAACGGCGTGCAGGGCGCGGCGATGGGCGGCCCACTGGTCGATCCCAATACCGGCCAGACGGTCGACACGACCAGCAACTATCCGGCCTGCTCGAGGAGCGTGACCGACAAGTGCGTGCAGACCTACGAGCGCCATCGCGCCCGCTGATCTGAGCGGCTGATCCGCGCGAAAGGGGCGGCGGCGGGAGGATCCTGCCGCCGCCCCGTTCCTTATGGCGGCAGCTTCTGGCCAGCCCGCCGATCGTGCTACGCTGCCGGACCCGCGAGCCGGCATCGACGGGGACGGCGAGGCGTACGCCCATGACAAGGACCAGATGGATCGGGGCGCTCGCCCTTCTTGCGGCGGCGCTCGCTTCCGTCTGGTATGTCGCGTCGCCTTGGTACATTCTGCGCGAGATGAAAGCGGCGGCCGCGGCCGGCGACAGCAACGCCTTCGCCTCCTACGTCGACTTTCCCGCGGTGAGGAAAGATCTGAAAGCGAAGTTCAGGGCCCGGCTGCGCGCGCAATCCCGCAAGGACGGTTCGGGGATCGGCGGGCTCGAGCTGGCGCTCGGCTCCGCCCTTGCCGACCCGGTAATCGACGGTCTGGTTTCGCCCGGCGGCATACGCGCGGCGTTCATCGCGCGGGGCGATGCGGCGGCCATGGCCGGCGCACCGGCACGCAATCCGCCCTCCGCCTTCCGGACCGGCCCGAAATCCATCGGCGGGGGCTTTCCGAATTCATCGTCGCCGGGGAGGCCGGTCGGCAATCGGGTCTGGTCTTCATTCGCCACGGCCTGGGCTGGAAGCTCAGTGGCGTGGCGCTGCCGTCCGGAGAGAATGTGCCGACGGGATAGCGGCTGTCGCCGCTTCGGGTGCGATTGCGGACGGCGGCCCGCTTCGGCAATAACGGGGCGGGAAGGAAGCGCAGCTTGGCATTGGCGGACCGTATCAGCAACGGGCGGCTGCTCCTGAGGACGATCAGGGGGACGTTCGACTTCTCCGGCCGCTCGCGGCGGACCGAGATGGCCTGGTACTGGCTCGGCAGCGTCGTCCTGGTGTGGCTCGGCGCGCTGGCCGCGACCTCTCTGATCTCCGAGCAGGCGGGGCGCCTGGTCCGCGTCGCCCTCACCATCGTCTCGATGCTTCCGTGGTTTGCGCTGTTCACGCGGCGGCTCCACGACCAGGACATGTCGGGCTGGTGGACACTGCTGCTCGTCGCCCTGTTCGCGATCTGCACCCCCCAGCTGATCGCCCAGGCGTCGCCCTATCCGCAATGGTGGACGGCCTATCGGCCTTCCGGCCTGCTCACCGCGATCGGCTTCATCCTGGTTCTGGCCGCCCTCGGCCTGACCGTCGCGCCGGAGACGGTCGGCCCCAATCGCTTCGGCCCGGACCCGCGGGAAGGAGATTGATCGGAGCGACGTCCGGGCGAAAGCAGACGCCGGCGGCAGGTCAATGGGTGGCGGGCGCTTCGGCGCGCATGGACGCGATGTTCGCAAGCCCGGCTGCGCTGAGATAGGGCCGAAGCCGCGCGAACGGGACGGCGAAATCCTCGCCGCACGCCTGAACGACATGCGCGAGCTGCGGCGTGAACACCAGTCCCGTCCGCGTCAGCTCGATGTCCCAGAATTCCTGCGCTCTGACCGGGTCGCCGCATTCGGCATCATCGGGCTTCCAGCGGCCGAGGATGAAGGCCCGGAAGGCTGGACGGAGCGTCTTGATGTCGTCGCTGTCGCCTGGGTAGCGGGTGCGTTTGATCGCAGTGTCGTTGAGCCAATCGTGCAGATCGATTTCCTGCCCGCTGGCGCGGTCGAAGGTGCGCGGGAGGTTGGCGGAATTGGGATGGGCGCCGCCGCAATCGCCGTCCTGGTGATGGATGACCGTCAGCCAGCGTGCCGAAATCAGTCTCGGCGCCAGCATCTCGTCGGTATCGCCGTCGCGGCCGCTTTGGCCGATAGCATTGCGGATGCAGTCGAACCATTCGGGCGGATTGCCGGACAAAGGCGCGCGCAGCTTCGCGTTGATGCGGCGCACCGAGCCGCTGCTTCCGTCCAGCGCGAAGCTCTCGACCCTCGTCTCCGGAAAGTGACCGCGATGATCGAGGATCAGCCGCGTATAGGCCGTCCCGTCCTTGCGGGCGCGCTTCGTCACGACGCGAATGCCGGCGAGCCGCGGCTGGAGGAAGAGCATGCTGGTGCAGGGCGTTTCGGAGGCGGCGGGCTCGGCGATACGGGTGAGGCGGATCGGAAGCGTGCGTTCGGCCTGGGTCCAGCGTCCGCTGATCCCGTTCGGCTTCACATCGTCCAGGACCCAGCGCGGCTTTTGGGGCTCGGTACCGTCGCCTTCGACGAACGTTCCGCCCCGATCGGGATGGTCGAGGGCGATGCTGCGGAGGCTGGACAGGTAATAATAGGCGCCGAAGGCGTTCGATTGGGTCTGCACGAAGCAGACGCGCACCGGCCGGCTGCCGATGCTGCCCTGCCAGATCCCGTGCCAGGCCGGACGCGGCGACGGCTCCGCCGCAGCCCGGGACGGCATCAGCACCGCTGCCGCGACGATCGCAATCGCTGAGACGAGCTTGAGCACAAACCTCCCCCCCGTTCTTGGGAGGCTAAGAGAGCCTGCATGTCGGTTCAAGCCGTGCTTCTCACGCGGCCGTGGAGTGCCGCATCGATGCGGTCTCCCGCTCGAACGCCTTTGACCTGGGCGATCCGCTTGTCGGCCAAATGCCCGATGCCGACGATCGGCTCAGCGCCCGGTCGGCCGCTCCGTCTTGCGGCGCTCGTTCGCCTGCTGCCCCTTGGCGACGGCGGCGCCGTCGAGCAGCCGGTCGGAGGTCTCCGCCGCCGCCTCGGGCGTCATCAGCACCGAGACGCCGTCGGGGCCTTCGAGGGATACGGACCCGTTTTCCGCCCCGACGTCCGTGGGCTCGTCATAGACTTGCTTATCCATGCAGGCAGAGCGCGTCTGGTCGAGATTTGGTTCCGGCTCCGGCTCACTCCGCCAGCTCCCAGGCCGGGCGGCGGCTGACACCGACGGCGGCGCGCAGCTTATTCGCGTCCATGAGCTTGCCGTCCATCATCACGACGACGGTGTGGCGAAGGTAGCCGATGGTGCGGGAGGGATCGCCGTCGACGAGGACGAGATCGGCCGCCTTGCCGATCGCGATCGAACCGGTCCTGCCGTCGACGCCGACGAGGCGGGCGGGGACGATGGTCGCCGCCGCAAGCGCTTCCGCGGGCGTGAAGCCTGCGCGGACGTAGAGCTCGAGCTCGCGAACCAGCTCGAGGTCGCTGCCGTCGGTGCCGGCGACGATCGGCACGCCGGCCTTGTGCATCCGCCCGACCAGAGCGAGCAGCCTGGCGAAGCTGGCGCGATAATCGGCGCGGGTGACTCCGGGCGGCGGTGCGAAGCCGCCCTGCCGGAAGCTGCGCTCGACCGTCGGCGGGAGGGTGCCGACGAAGGGCGAATAAGAGGGGGAGAGGTCGCCATTCTCGGGCACGAAGAGGCTCTCGACGACGACTAGGTCGGATCGGAAGCGATATGCCGGCGGGCCATGATCGCGATCAGCGACTTCATCGGCTCCGCGTCGCCTAATGGCGGCGGCGGCGCGAGGCCAGCATTAGCAATGCGTCATAGGGCGTGGCGAGCAGCTCGCGAAGGATGACGCGGCCATAGTTCAGCGCCGACAGGCGGCGCCAGGAATGGGGCATCGGCGGCAGGACGACCTTGTAGCCGAGCAAGCGGAGCAGCAACAAGCAGCGCGGCTGGTGATAGGGGCTGGTGCAGCAGATCACCCGCCCGCAATCGCCGCGGCGGCGGAGGATATCGTCGCAGAGCCGGACCGATTCCAGGGTGTCGCGGGCGCAGGCTTCCGGCACGATGCGGGCGGGATCGATGCCGGCCTCGGCCAAGCATTGCGTCACCACCTCCGCCTCGGACGGGCCCCCGCCCGTCCTGCCGCCGGTGGGCATCAACAACGCCTGCGGATGCGCTTCCGCCCAGGCCAAAGCGCCCTCGATCCGGTGGCGCAGGGTCGGGCTGGGGTGCCCGCTCGGCCGCACCGCGGCGCCGAAGATGATCACATAATCCTTCAATCCGATGCTCCACCGCCGCTCGATACCTCCCGGGTCCCGGGATGAGCGGATCGCGTCCGGCGCAATTCGCGAGATGACGAAGGTCAGTGCTCCGCCTGGTGGCGCCTCACAGGCGCGCGCCGGGTTCGCGCACCGTTCCGCCCGGCCCCCGCCGCAGCCGGCAGCTCCAGCTCGCGTTGATTTTCTGGTCTTCGATATCGGGCAGGCCGCCGACGGTGACGCCGACCGGCCAGATCGTGCCGGGCGCATCGGCGGCGGGAGCGACGGGAATGCCGCGGCCGATGCTGATCGTCGCGCGCGGCGCGCGGAAGAAGGCGGCGGCGGCGTCCATCGGCCCGGCGACGTCGAGGAAGGTGGCGCGGCCGTCGATGCGGGCGAGGGCGCGGGCGGTGCCGGCGACGAGCAAAGGCCGGTCGCCGAGGCGCAGGGTGCAGACCGGCGCGCCGCTCAGCTGGGCGAGATCCGCCGGCAGCAGGTAGCCGAGACGCCTGGGCGGGGGAGGAGGGGCCGGCTGCTTGTCCACCCGCGCCTGCTCGACCGCATTGGCGAGCTGGTCCGGGGGGATCGCCGGCTGGTTGGGGTCCGCATGGTGGCAGGACGGCGCGAGCGCGAGCGCGAGCAGCGCCGGCCATCCCCGTTTCATCGTCCTGCCGAACTGATTCATGATCGCGCCTTCGGATCGTTCCGCTCCGCCAACGTAAGCGGGCGAGCGCGGGTTCCGCCGCGCAAGCGGGCGGCTCGTGGCGGAGGTGCCGGGCGGCCGGCAAGATTCCAGGCTCAGCGCCCCCTCACCCCGACCCTCTCACCGCTGGGAGAGGGAGTCCGGCGCTAATGCTGAAGGCGATACGGGCTAGCTCCGCCCGGCGGCGGCGGCGGAAATGGGGATGACCTTGCGCGCCGCATCGGCTTCGATCAGCCAGGGCGCGAGCTCGGCGCCCTGCATCGGCCGGGCGATGAAGAAGCCCTGGGCATTGTCGCAGCCCAGGCCGGCGAGGAGGCCGAGCGTCTCCTCGTCCTCCACCCCTTCCGCCGTCGCCGACAGGCCGAGGCCGTGGGCGAGATCGATCACCGCCTTGACGATCAGCCGCGATTCCCGGGACGTCGCCGCCTCGCGGACGAAGCAGCGGTCGATCTTCAACTCGCAATAAGGGAGCTGGCGAAGCTGCAGCAGCGAGGAATAGCCGGTGCCGAAATCGTCGAGCGACAGGCTCATCCCCTTCAGCCGGAAGCGGGTCAGCGTATCGAGCAGCCGCACCATATGCTGGGTGGCGCCCTCGGTGACTTCGATGGTCAGGCAGGCGGGCGGCACGCCTTCGACCAGGCAGAGGCGGTGGAGATAATCCGGGAAGTAGATGTCGCGCAGGCTGAGCGCCGAGACGTTGAAGGCGAGGTTGGTCTTGAGCCCCTGGTCCTTCCAGGCGCCCCATTGCTTCAGCCCGGTGCGGACCAGCCAGTCGGTCAGCTGGTCGATCAGTCCGTAACGCTCGGCCAGCGGCACGAAAAGGTCGGGCTCGACGGCACCGTGCAGGGGATGGCTCCAGCGCGACAGGGCCTCGACTCCCGTCAGCCGGCCGCTGGCGATCTCGACCTTGGGCTGGAAGGCGAGGGACAGCTCGCCGCGGTCCAGCGCGAATTGGAGGTCGGTGGCGAGCGCGGCTTCGTCAGCCGAGATAGGGATCATCGACCACCTCCTCGTCCAGCATCGCCGCCATCAGCCGGTGAAGACGGACCGGCTTGTGCAGCGGGGCGGCCATGCGCAGGCCCAACGCCGCGCCGAGGCGCATCGCCGCCTCGAGCACGCGTTCGTCGAAGCCGCTGACCAGGAGGATGCGCGCCTCGCTCTTTTCCTCGGCGAGGAAGCGCAGCAGCTCGACGCCGTCGCTTCCGGGCAAAGCGAGGTCGAGCACGACGATCTCCGGCCTGAGCGCGCAATATTGGCTGCGGAAGCTCTCGGCCGTCACCGTGACGATCGCTTCGAGCCCGCATTCCTCGGCGGCGTGGGCGAGGAAGCGGGCGATCGCCAGCTCGTCGTCGACCAGCAGCAGCCGCTGGCGGGGGGCCGCGCCTGCGGCGGCGCGGGGCGCGGCGGCGGAAAGCAGGAAGGACTCAGCCATGCCGCCCGCCTCCGCCGGCAAGGGCGCGGCGGGCACGGTGCCGCGAGGTCTTCTTCGTCGCCGCGCCGGCGACGCGCAGGCACTGGACGCCGAAGCGACAGAAAGCGCGCTTCCAGGCGCCGAACTCCTCGACGCTCAGCCGGTAGCGGCGCCAGGCCTCGTCGAGGCTGAGCCGGCCGCTCTGGATCGCCTCGACCACCAGCGCCTTGCGGCGGGCGACCCAGCGGCGGGTATTGGCGGGAGGAAGAGCCGGCGGGTCGCCGTCTTGACGGCCACTGCTTGCAGGATCGGCTTCGGGCATGGGAGGCCTCGTCGTTGCGCACACCCCGCCCGTACCGGTCCGAATCCGCCCGAGAGATTAAGGGAGTCTCAAGAGATAGGGTTAACGGGCGCCTGCCGCCGCCAGCCGAGCCGGCGACGAGGCGAGGCGCGGGCCTCGGCCGGCGCGCCTCGACATCGGGGCTTGGCAGGCGGCGCGAATCGATCCATGGTGCGGCCACGGTCTCGGGGGGGAACGCACATGGCGACGACGACGGCCGCCGCAGCGGCGATGGCCGCGCCGGCGAGGACGGCGGCGCGGCGCAGCTTCTTCTATGTCTGGATGGCGGCGGCGTGCGCGGCGGTCGCGATCGGCGGCTTCCTGCCGACCTACTGGCTGCAGCTGCCGGGGCGCACCTTCATCGGGCCGCCGCTGCTGCACATCCACGGCGCTTTGTTCACGGCGTGGACGTTGCTGCTTTTGTCGCAGACCCTGCTGGCGGCGCGGGGGCGGCTGCGCCACCACCGGGCGTGGGGCCTGGCCGGGATCGCGCTGGCGAGCGCGATGGTCGTGGTCGGCATCGTCACGGCGATCTATTCGCTCAAGGTCGAGCTGGCCGCGGGCCATGGCGATGCGGCGCGCACCTTCCTGATCGTGCCGCTGACCGCGCTGGCGCTCTTCGCCGGCTTCTTCGTCGCCGCGATCGTCAATCTCGAGCATGCCGAGACGCATAAAAGGCTGATGCTGCTGGCGACGATCACGCTGCTGCAGGCGGCGGTGGGCCGCGTCGGCTTCATCCTCGCGACCGGCGGCGGACCGGGCAGGCGGCCCGGCCTCGCGCCGCCGCCGCCGATGATCGTCGTCAACGTCTCGGCCATGATCCTGCTGCTGTTCGTCGTCGCGGGCGCCGTCCACGACTGGCGCCGATCGGGCCGGCCCAGCCGGGTGTGGCTGATCGGCGGCGCGGTGATCGCGGTCGCGGTGCTGCTGCACGGCCCGATTGGCCATTCGGCCGCCTGGCTGGCCTTCGCCGACTGGACGACGCGCATCGCGGCCTAGAGCAGTGGGCGATCAGATCGAATCACCCGCTGCTCCGGGCATTTGTTGCCGCATTGCCTTTCGCGAAAAACCGGTTCCCACTTTTTCGCGCAATGCTCCAGGCGCCCGGAGGCGCCGCGCCCGATCCTCTCTTCGAATTAAGCCTTTCGCCCCGTCCGTCCCGGATCGGCGCATCCGAAATGGGCCGATAGACAGCGCCTCCCGGCTGCGCTTTGCCGCGCAGATGATGAACGGGATGGAAACCATGTCCAGTGCCGCCGCCCTGCGCGAACGCGCCGCCAATTGCCGCCAGATGGCGAAGGAATATCATCCGAGCGTCGGCCGTCCGCTGATCGACAAGGCGCGCGACCTCGACCGCCTCGCCGCCGAGCTCGAGCGCAACGGCATCGAGCGCCGGCGGTCCGAAGGCGGCGCCCGGTTCCAGGCGGTGCCGAAGCTGTTCGGGAAGCGCCCAGCCTAGTTGGGCCCTTCGCCCGATGGCTGTGCCCGCGCCGCAAGTCTGCTAGGGACGCCGCCGCAAGGTAGCGACGATCGGAGAAAATCATGAGGAAAATCAGCACGGCCTGCGCGGCGGCGGCGCTCCTGCTCGCGGCAGGCTGCAACGTCACCGTCAACAACGCGTCGGTGGACAATCAGGTCGACGCGGCCGGAAACAAGGCCGAAGCCGCGGCCGACAGCGCCGGCAATACGGCGGAAGCGGCGGCCGCGAGCGCCGGTAATGTCGTCGACCAGGCGGCCGGCGCGATCGAGAACAAGGCCGACCAGCTCGGCAACATGCATGTCGACGTCAAGGTCGACGGGCATAAGGACGCGGCTTCGAACACGCATTGAGGGCCGGCGCAAGGCCGCCCTTGGTTTATCCCTCTCCCCTGGGAGAAGGGATTGGGGGGAGGGGGTGCGCGCCTCGGGCGCGCGGGCGGCGTAGCCGCCGCCCACCCCTCACCCTCCCACCGTTCTTCGAGCGGCGGGCCCCGCCCTCTCCCGCAGGGGGAGAGGGGCGAAAATGCCTGGTTAGAGGCTCCTTAACCGGGTCGGCGCTATGCGTCCGGCGGGGAGATTTATGGCTTTCACCGTCATCTGGATGCGGGGCCCGCAGGCAATGGGCACCAAGAGGTTCGAGGATCTGGCGCTCGCCACCGGCTATGCGGTGGACAATCTCGGCCAGGTGCGGAGCCATTTCGGCGCCACCGCCGTCAAGGTAATCGACGATGCGGGCGCGCCGCATTTCCTGAAGGCGATCAGCCGCAACACCTGAGCGAGGCGGGACGGATCCGCGACCCGCACCGTAATCCTACGGTAGTGACCGGCCACGCGACAGGGCGCAGGCCGGGCCCAACCGCACGCTGGGACGTGCGGCCAGGGGCCGAAGCTGGATCATCCCCCCACGAAGGCCGCTTCGGTCCCGCTCAGCGCCCGCATGTTCGACCCGCCATTAGCCTTTCTGAAACCCACCTCCGGCTAGGCGCGAAACATGGGGGCCGGAAGGACGGCCCGCGGCCGGGCGCATCGCTCCGGCTCCGACGTCGAACGAGAAGGCGAGAAATGGCCCGCTTCAAATATCCCAATTATCTGTCCCAGACGAAACATGGGTCCTTCGACCTCACCCTCCAGCCCTCGGCCTTCGTGCCCGCCGGCGGCATCTATCGCTGCACCGGCTGCGGGACCGAGATCGCGCTGGAGGGGGTTGGCGTGTTCCCGGACCGCGGCCACCACAAGCACGAGCCGAAGCAGGGGCCGATCGGCTGGCAGCTCGTCGTGGCCACGGTCTCGAGCCTGCCGGCGCCATACCTGCACGGCGCCGCCTGAAGCCCAGCGGATCCCGGCGGCCGCGGAAAGCGGGATCGCGAGAATGGAAAAAGGCCCCGCCCGGCGAGGGCGGAGCCTTTCCGAAACTCCCGGACGTGGGTGCTTATTGCATCTGCGTGGAGACGTTCGAGAAGGTGGTGTTGAGGGTCGTGCCGACGCCCTTCATGGCGGCGATGGCGGCGACGGCGATCAGCGCCGCGATCAGGCCGTATTCGATGGCAGTGGCGGCTTTCTCGTTCCGGATCAGCTTGTGGATGACACGCATTATTCGCTCCCTTGTGGATGATGGCGATTGTCTAGGGCGGCGAGTCTTCCCGGAAGGTTAAAGCCTGATCCAGATCAAGCGCGGCGATTGCCGGGCATTGGTTAACCGGGCTTTCGGCACATCGGGTCACGGCCCCGAAACGAGTACAGGGTAGACGCGCGGCGTCGCCTTGCGCGGCGCGGCGGAGGATGACGATGCGGGCGAAGATGGTGGGCCTGATCTTCGCTTTGGCGCTCGCGTCCCCGGCGCTGGCCCAGGACGGCATTCCCTGGCGCGTCACCGAGGCCGGCGGCCCGGTCGTTCTCGAACATGGCAATGCGACCCGAGCCGCGGCGCGGGGCATGGTGCTGGCGCCGGGCGATTCGCTTCGCACCGGCGCGAGCGGCCGGGCGGTGCTGGTCCACGGCGCCGACATCGTCATCGTCGCGCCGGCGACCCGGCTCACCGTGCCGCGCGCGCGGGCGCCGCAGGGCTTCGTCGAGATCTTCGAGGCCTATGGCCGCGCCCTCTACAATATCGAGAAGAGGCCGGATCCCCATTTCCGGGTACGCACGCGGCTGCTGGCCTCCACGGTCAAGGGCACGGTGTTCGCCGTCCGCGTGGACGAAGCGGGCGCCGACGTCGCCGTCACCGAGGGACGGGTCGAGGTGTCGACCGCGAGCGGCGGCGAGCGGCGGCTGGTCGCGGCGGGCCTGACCGGCTCGGTCTCGGCCGCCGCGCCGGAGCGGGTCATTGTCAGCGCCAATGCGGCCGCGGGCGACGGCGGCGAGGCCTTGCTGTCGGTGGGCGCAAGCGGGGAAGCCTCCGCGGATGCGGGCGAGACCGCCGCCACATTGCCTGCGTCCGGCGGCGCCGGCGAAGCCGCTCCGGACCCCGCCGGATGCCTCGGCGACGCGGCGGCCTGCGGGCCCCGGCTCAGCTATGCCGGTGTCGATGCCGGGGTGGATGCGGACGAAGGCTGCGGCGGCGGACTCGCCGGCTGCGGCCCGCGGCTCGGTTATGCGCTCGACGGGGAGGTGCCCGGCGCGCCGGTCATCCTGGCCGCCGTCACGTCGGCGGCGCCCATTGCCGACGGGACGATCCGCGCGGGCGGCGGCGCGACGCTGCTGCTCGCCGCCGTCCGCAGCGAGGATCCGGTCGAGCGCCGCCTGGCCGGCCTGGTCACGATCGCGGCGGCGACGCCCGCCCCGGTCCCCGCGCCGATCGGCACGCCCGCTCCCGCGCCGGTGCCGGTTCCGGTGCCCGCGCCCGCCCCGGCGCCCGTACCGACACCGGCACCGGCACCGGCTCCGGCTCCTGGCCCGGCTCCAGTGCCGCTGCCCGTACCGACCCCCGCGCCGGCCCCAATTCCCGCACCGGTTCCAGCGCCGGCACCCGTTCCGGTTCCAGTGCCCGTCCCCGCTCCGGCCCCGGTCCCGATCCCTGTGCCTGTGCCTGTTCCCGCACCCGCCCCGGCACCAGCACCTGTGCCGGCTCCCGCACCTGCACCGGCACCGGCGCCTGCTCCGGCACCTGCGCCTGCGCCGGCTCCAGCGCCCGCGCCTGCCCCGGCTCCCGCACCAGCACCAGCACCAGCACCAGCACCAGCACCAGCACCAGCACCAGCACCGGCGCCTGCGCCGGCTCCCGCGCCCGCACCGGCTCCAGCACCGGCGCCTGCTCCAGCACCGGCGCCAGCTCCCGCTCCGGCGCCAGCACCTGCTCCGCCACCGCCACCCCCGCCGCCGCCAAGGCCGCCCATTTGCCTCCTCGGGCTCGTCTGCCTCTGACGATGCGCGCCGTCCGTCCGGAGATTACAGGCTTGTAATTCCTCGAATATTTTCTAGGATGCCCTCGCCGATTCCGGCTCCACAGGGGGAATATCCATGACAAGAAGTTTCGTCGCTTTCGCGGCGCTCGCCGCCGTGTCTTCGCCTGCGCTTGCGCAGCAGCAGGGCACACCCGTTATCGCGCCGGCGGTTGCCGCGTCCGCGCCGATTGCCGCGCCCGTCACTGCCGGTGCGATGTTGCGTGTTGGCACCGAGGTGCCACTGAGGTTGACGGAAGAGCTGACGACTAAGGGCAAGAAGCTGCGGGTCGGGCAGCGCTTTCACATGGAGACGTCTGAACCGGTGGTCGTCCAGGGCGTCACCGTGATCCCGGTTGGCAGCCCTGCAGTGGGCGAGATCACCGACGTCCGCAACAAGGGCATGTGGGGCAAGTCCGGTCACCTTGCCGCCCATATCCTGTACCTGACGGTCAATGGCCGTCAGATTCGCCTCAGCGGCGCGTTTGACGACAAGGGCACTGCCGGGGGCATCGGCGCAGTGGCTGTGTCGGCGATAGTCTTTCTACCCGCCGGTTTCTTTATGACCGGCACAAGCGCGAAGGTGCCGATGGGGACCATCGTGAAGAGTTTCGTGGACGAAGATGTCCCGCTCTCGTTTGCCGCTGCAGCCCTGCCCCCGCTCGACGTCGGGGCTCCCGCCGTGCCAGCAAGCGTAGCCGCATCAGCGCCGGCAGTTTCGGCGACTGCGACGCCCGCGGTTGTTCGAGGTGCCACGCCTGCAACGCCCCACTGAGGCCTGCAGCTTTGCCAAAGAGGAGCCTCGGCCGGTCCCACCGGCCGGGGCTTTTCTTTGGGCGCACTCCGCCCCGGTTCAGTCGTTGAGGCTGCGGTGGCGGGTGAGGCGGGCGCGCAGATCGTCCATGCCGATCGCGCGCACGGCCTCGGCGCGGTCGGAAGCCTCGATGACGCGGATCAGATGGCCGAGCATCTGGCTGGCAAGATCGATATTCTGGAGCGCCTGCACATGGCGGTTGAGGATCGCCGGATCGGCGACCAGCTCGTCGCCGAGCGCCTCGACCAGGCGCTGGACGAAACCCAGCTCTTCCGCCAGCCGCGCGTCGAGCTGGTCGGCCCAGCGCTCCTCCGCTGCCGGCGAGGGGAGGGCGGCGCTCGCCACGGCGGCGGCGCCGGCGCGGACCGCCGCCTGGATGAGGTCGACCCGCCCCTGGCCAGGCGGCGCCGCCGCCGGCTTGCCGGCCCGCCAGATGTCGACCGCGATCGGAGTCGCGAAATGGACGCCGCAGCGGCTGCCGGTCGACCAGGCGACGATGCCCTCGATCTGAGCCTCGCCGCGGTTGAGCTGGATCGGCTCGCCGGCCGGGGGCAGGCCGGCGCCCTCGATCAGCGCGCCGGTTTCGGAGACGTTGCGGATGCGGACGGGGACGTACGCGCCCCCGCTCCAGGCATTGGCCGCCAGCATGAGAAAGGTGCGCGGCGCCACCCGCCGGTTGTCGGCGGCCAGACTGGCCTGATTTTCCGCAGCCGTGGGGGCAGGCATTTCGGTCCCGATTCTTACGAGCCTCATCCGTCGGAGAGGGTCAAAAGACATGGTGCCATCGGGGTAAAGATCGCGTTACCGCGAAGCCTTTTCGCGGCATAAACCTGATTTGGATCAGCTGCCGGGCGGCATTGCCGAAGCGGGCCCCCCGGCAGGGCGAAAGCGGGAGGGCGCAGAGGCGAGGCCGCGATGCCGTGCCGGCTGCCGCGCGAGAAAGTGCGACATAAGACTTGACAATATCGGAACTTGCGGCTAAACGGAGTTCCGATATTCAATAAACAGAGTTGCGCCTGCGGCCATCGGGTTTGCGGGCGCTTTTTCGTTCCGGATTTCGGGCGGCACCGCCATCCCCAACCCGAACGGCAGCCCCGCCCTATCCCTGGACAACGGTCCGGCCGGGGCCCCGATCTGTCGCGCGGCGACAATCTTCGAAGGAAACCGAGCATGGACGAGAGCCTCGCGCCCGATGTCGAGGCGATCTACCGGATGGTCGCGCTCGCCTGCGCCGCCCTGGTGGCGGACAAGGCGAAGGATCATCTGCAGGTGATGGCGATCGCGGACAGCTTCCTCGAATATATCGATCCTCTGGTGGCGAAGGACGAGGGGGTGAAGGTCACGCTCGACAAGAAATTGCCGCCGAAAGGGTGAGCGCAAGTCCGTGACCGCCCGCGACTCCACCACCCCAATTCCTCCTCTGAAGAGGAGGGGCTCAAGCAAGGCCATGTCCGCCCAGATGAGCGGCGAGCCCGCGCCTGCCAAGTCCAGGTGCCGTTTGGCCAGGCTTTCCACCCCCGCCCGCGAGGCGATCGCGGCGGCGGCGGTGGATCTTGGCGGGGTGGAGCGGCTGGTGGCGTGGGTGCGGGAGGACGCGAAGAATGAGAGCGTCTTCTGGGCTTCGATCTTCCCGAAGCTCATCCCGCTCCAGCTCGCCGGCGAGGAAGGCGGGCCGGTCGCGCTCGAGCTCGTCATACGTTTCGTCTGAGATCGAGATGCCGGAAGCCTTTCGGGGCCTGTTCGAACCGCATCGCTACAAGGCTTTTTACGGCGGCCGCGGCTCGGCCAAGTCGCACAGCTTCGCCACCGCCCTCGTCATCCTCGCGGCGCAGAAGCCGTTGCGGATCGTCTGCGCCCGCGAGATCCAGAACAGCCTGCGGGATTCGGTGAAGCAGCTGGTCGAGGACAAGATCCTGAAGCTCGGCCTCTCGGCGCGCTTCCGCTGCCTCGACAAGATGACCCGCGGCCTCAACGGCTCGCAATTCACCTATGTCGGCCTGTGGCGCAATCCGGACGCGATCAAGTCGCTGGAGGGCGCCGACATCTTCTGGGGCGAGGAGGCGAGCGCCTTCTCCGAGCGGTCGCTGAAGATCGTGCGGCCGACGATGCGCAAGCCGGGATCGGAACTGTGGTTCAGCTGGAACCCGGAGTTCGAGCACGATCCGGTCGACCTGCTCTTCCGGGGACGGTCGCCGCCGCCGCAGGCGCTGATCCGGAAGGTGAGCTGGCGCGACAACCCCTGGTTCGCCGGCACGCCGCTCCAGGCCGAGAAGGACTATGATTATGAAGCCGACCCGGCGCGGGCCGAGCATGTCTGGGGCGGCGGCTACGTGACCGCGGTCGACGGGGCCTATTACGCGGCACCGCTGACCGAGGCGCGGGCGGGCGGGCGGATCGGGCGGGTCGCCGCCGATCCCTTGCTCGCGATCCGTGCTTATTGGGATCTGGGGGTGAGCGATTCCACGTCGATCTGGGTGGCGCAATTCGCCGGCCGCGAGATCCGCGTGCTCGATTATTGCGAAGGGCAGGGGCAGCCGCTCGGCTTCTACGCCGACTGGCTGCGCACCCGCGGCCATGGTTCGGCGGAATGCGTGCTGCCGCATGACGGGGCGCGGCGGGACAGTGTCTCGGCGCTCAAATATGAGGACCATCTCCGCGAGGCGGGCTTCCGCGTCCAGACCATCCCGAACCAGGGCAAGGGCGCGGCGATGAAGAGGATCGAGGCGGCGCGGCGGCTCTTCCCCTCGATCTGGTTCAACGAAGAGAATTGCCGCGACGGGCTGAAGTCGCTCGCGGCCTATCACGAGCGGATCGACTTCAAGCGCAATGTCGGCCTGGGGCCGGAGCATGACTGGGCGAGCCACGGCGCCGACGCTTTCGGGCTGATGTGCGTGGCTTACGAGGCGCCCAACGAGCGGCGGAGCCCGCCGGCGCGGGTGCAACACGGAGCAGGGGGGTGGATGGGATGAAGGTTCGGCAGGCTCAGGTCCTTCGATACGGGCCCTCGTCAGGCTCGGTCCCTCCTCAGGATGAGCGGGCAGGGAATGAGCGGGAGGAGGATGAGCAAAAGGAGGATGAGCGGACCCTTCGACGGGCTCAGGATGAGCGGGAGGAGAGCGACGAGAAGATCCTCGCCGCCGCGCGCGACGATTACAAGCGGGCGCGCGACGCCTGGAACGAGAACCAGCAGGAGGCGCGCGCCGACCTCGAATTCGCCCGGCTCGGCCGGCAATGGGATGTTTCGGTCGAGGAGCAGCGCCGGCGCGAGAACCGGCCCTGCCTCACCTTCAACAAGATGCCCGCCTTCATCCGCCAGGTCGTCAACGACGCGCGTCAGAACAAGCCGGGGATCAAGGTCCACCCGCAGGACAGCGGCGCCGACAAGCGCGTCGCGCAGATTTACGACGGCCTGATCCGCAACATCGAGGCCACGTCCGATGCCGACGTCGCCTACGACACGGCGATCGAGCATGCGGTCGGCCAGGGCTTCGGCTTCTGGCGGATCAACACGCGCTATACGAGCGACGACGCCTTCGACCAGGACATCGTCGTCGAGCGGGTGTCGAACCCGTTCACGGTCTACGGCGACCCGCGCTCGACCGCGGCCGACAGCTCCGACTGGAACAATGCCTTCGTCATCACGACGATGAGCAAGGAGGCGTTCGAGCGCGACTATCCCGAGGCGGAAAAGACCAATTGGGAATATGACTTCGCCGATTGCCCGGACTGGCTGGACGGCGAGGACGTGGTGCTCGCCGAATATTGGACGCGGGAGAAAGTGGCGCGCGAGATCGTCGCTCTGTCCGACGGCGCGGTGGTGGGGACGGAGGCGCTGGCGGCGCAGCCGGAGGCGTTCGCCGGGCTCGAGATCGTCGGCCGGCCGCGCCGGGTCGAGAGCTGGAAGGTCACCCAGCGGCTGATGACCGGCGCCGAGGTGCTGAAGACGGTCGACTGGGCGGGCAAATATATCCCGATCGTGCCGGTCTATGGCGACGAGGTGGTCGACGAGAATGGCCGCCGCCATTTCCGCTCGCTGATCCGCGACGCCAAATCGGCGCAGCAGATGTTCAATTACTGGCGGACGACGACGACCGAGCTGGTCGCGCTTGCTCCGAAGGCGCCCTGGGTGGGCGAGGAGAAGGCGTTCAGCATCGATCCCAATTGGGACACGGCGAACCAGGCCTCGCATGCCAAATTGATGGTGCCGAACGGGGCGCGCTTTCCCGAGCGGATGCCCTTCGCCGGCGTGCCGGCAGGGGCGCTGCAGGAAGCGCTCAACGCCAATGACGACATGAAGTCGATCATCGGCATTTACGATGCGTCGCTGGGCGCCCGGAGCAACGAGACTTCGGGCCGGGCGATCATGGCGCGGCAGCGGGAAGGGGACGTCTCGACTTTCCACTTCATCGACAATCTCAGCCGCGCGATCCGCCATGGCGGGCGGATCCTGCTCGACCTCATCCCCAAGGTCTACACGACCGAGCGGATGGTCCGGGTGCTGGGCGAGGACCTGGCGCCGGCCAATGTGGCGGTGGCGCCGACCGGCCAGGCGGTGACGCCGGTGCCGAATGCGGCCGGCGAGGTGGTGGCGCACATCTTCGATCTCGCGGCGGGGAAATACGACCTCAGCGTCTCGTCCGGCCCGTCCTATACGACGCGTCGGGCCGAGGCCTCCGACCTGATGATGCAGATGATGCAGGCGGCGCCGCAGGTGATCCCGCTGATCGGCGACATCTGGGTCGAGCAGCAGGACATGCCGCTCGCCGCTCAGCTCGCCGAGCGCTTCCGCCTGATGCTGCCGCCGCAGGCGCAGGGCGCAAGCGGGCCGGGCGCGCCGGCCGGCGGGGGAGGGGGCGCCGGTGGTGGTCTTCCCCCAGCGGTCCAGCAACAGATCCAGCAGGGTCTCGCCCAGCTCCAGCAGCTCCAGCAGGAGAATGCGACACTCCGCCAGGCGCTCAAGGGCCGGATGGCCGAGACCCAGGTGAAGGCGGAGGCCAACCAGATCCACGCTTTTGAGGCGCAGACGGACCGGATGCGGGCGATGCAGCCGCCGGGGATGGTGGGTTGATGCCGGCGCGACGGGTGCGGACGAACGATCGATCGAAGGAACTCAAATGGTGAAGCCCTGGGAAATGGATTGGAGCACCGACGCTCCGGCGCCGGATGCGATGCCGCTGCCGATCGTGCCGTTCTTCGGGCGGCAGATGCCGCCGATGCTGGGTGCCGGACGCGCGGGCATGGACGCGGGAGCGGTGCCTGCGGCGGGGGCCTATGGGATGGTCGCCGCGGATCCGTCGGTGATGCCGCCGGCTGGACTCTCTGCGTTGGGTTTCGGAGATCCGTTGGCGGGATCCTCTGATGGTGCTTCCGCGATCCCATTCGGTGCGCCGGCAGTGTTGAGCCCCGCGCCCGCTTTCGCGCCGTCCACCGCAGGGCCTCCGACACCGCCGCTGGGGTTCTCTGCGGCGGGAGCCGCAGACCTATCCGCTCCGCCGCAACAGGCGTCGGCACCGGCTATTGGATCGCCACGCGCTCCGTTCCTCGGCGCGCAGGGCATGGACGGCCCACAACTTCTACAGCCGGCACTCGATTCCTATTGGAACGCGACCAATGCGCAAACGGCGGCCTCGCCAGCGCCCGGCCGAGCCTACGCCGGTGCGCCTCCCTTTCTGCTTGCGGCCCAGCAAGCTGAACCTTCGAATGGTAGCCCGCTGCGCGCGAAGCAGTCCGGAATGGTGCCGGGCTTGAGTCCACCGCCACGTCCTGGAGCGCCGATAAATCCGCAGGCAGCGGCCAAGCGGTCCGACCAGGCCGCCGACCCGACACTCCCGGAAATTCGGTATGAAGCCAATATCACTGGGATTGTGAAAAGCGCAACGCCCTCTCAGAACGCCAAACCGCGGCTCATCCTTGATTATATGAGGCGCGCTGGGCGACCTATTAATCCTGAGGCTGTAAACCGGTTGATGCAGATCGCCGGCAACGGCGAAAAGATCGGCGGAGCCGAGGCTGGTCAAATTCTCTCTTTTGCGCAGCGTGCCGCGAGGTTGCGTGACCGGCTAATGCTGTCTGGGTTCAATCCCAAAGCAGCCGCGGCACTAGCAGCCAACGCAATGGTGGAAAGCCGCGCTTATTACCGGATGTCGCAAGAGAGTGGAGGGCCCGGCTACGGTCTGTGGCAATGGAGTCCCATCCGTCGCGATAAGTTCGAACAGCTCGTCGGCAAAAAGTTTTCCGACACCGCCGAGGACGATCAAATTCGATACCTGTGGTGGGAGTTGAACCAGAAGCCCTTTGCGGCTTCTTTGGCGGCGCTGCAGTCGGACCAAGGTGCGGGGGAGATGGCCAGGACAGTCGCGCTAAATTACGAGGGGATGGCCGACAAAATCAATGAGCCGCCGAAGCGGGCGGCGATTGCGGAAGTGCTCGGAACCATTCCTTTCGATCCCACGAGGGCACCGAACTCGCCCGCAAGCCCGCCGCCTGAGTTCGAGGCAGCCACGCGCCGACGCGCGCGCCGCTAGCGCGCAGCCGGTTATTTAGTCGGTTGCCACGACAGGCTGCGGTCCTTCGAGCAGCGAAGCCAATAAAGCTGAAAGTCCGCCGCGTCCGGATCGCGGGAGCCCCAGCACCAGCCCATCCGCCTCGCGCGATCCATCAGCTGATCGCGACGCGCGCATGCACGATCCATGGCGGCTCGGGTGCCGACTCCTCCACATCTCAGGGCCGCGACAGCTATCTGATGGACGAGGCCGCGCACAGGCTGAGTGTGGGGCGCTCCGTATTCCGAAACGCAGCACGCGGCCGCCGGCGCTGCGATCAGGGCAGCGGCCAGAACGGCTGTGATAAATCCGAGCCGATACCGCATGGGCTGTCTCCTCGGGGGTTCTTATCAGAATTCGTTCGGCGGAACAATATGGGAACAGGGAGGTCACCGAGCGGTTCCGCCTGATGCTGCCGCCGCAGGCGCGAGGGCGGGGGCGGCGGTCCGGGGGGCGCCGGGGCGGGGGAGGGGGCGCCGGCGGCGGTCTCCCCCTGGCGGTCGAGCAACAGATCCAGCAGGGTCTTCACCCAGCTCCAGCAGCTCCAGCAGGAGAATGCGACGCTCCGCCAGGCGCTCAAGAGCCGGATGGCCGAGACGCAGGTGAAGGCGGAGGCCAACCAGATCCACGCCTACGAGGCGCAGACGAACCGGATGCGGGCGATGCAGCCGCCGGGCGTGGTGGGTTGATGCCGGCGCGACGGGTGCGGACGAACGATCGATCGAAGGAACTCAAATGGTGAAGCCCTGGGAATTGGACTGGAGCGCCGGCGCTCCGCCGCCGGACGCGATGCCGCTGCCGATCATGCCGTTCTTCGGCGGGCTGCGGCCGCCGATGCTGGATGAGGGTGGGGTGGCTACCGACCCGGCCGCGGTAGCTGCGGCGGGACTATACGGGATGTCGCCCGCGCTGGACTCAGGCGGACCGCCGACCGGACTGGTCACTGGACCTTCCGCTGGGCCGTACGGGATGGCCGCTGCGGATCCATTGGCGATGCAAGGGACGGGGCCGTTACCGGGCGATGCGGCAGATCCTTCTGCGATGCCAGCAGTGGGTGGGCCGGCCGGGATGGACGGCCCGCCGTTTATGCAGCCAGCAGTGTATGACGACTGGGCTGCGCTCGCAGCGCAACGCGGACTCTCTTCCGGGCAGGGTCAGGCTAACGGCGCCCCGATCCCTCCGCTGGACTCGGGACAGGCCCCGCTGATGCTCGCCCAGGACGTCCTTAGAACCAACGGCTTTCCGGATGCCCCACCCCGCCCCGTGCCGCCCAGCCACTCGAAAGGGGGTCCGGGTCCTGGCTCCGAGGAATATAAGGCTTCGCAGCCATCCGATTTTTTGAGGACCTATGGATTGGGAGCTATTCCCCCGCCACAGCCCCGCAACGTGCCCCAGCGAAGGGTGCCGGCCCGGCAGCAGCCGGCCCCCAATCCTTTTTCCGCGGAAAATCTAAAGCTCGGCCCCAACGCGCAATATCGGAATGACATCGTGACGGCCGCTCAGCCGGGGCCCCTAACGCCGGAGGGCCTAGCCGCCCTTCTGGGCGGCGAGGCCATACCTTTGCATAGCGGGTTGTGGAATCCAAATAGCGCTAACCGCAACACAGGTGCGGACGGAATGGCGCAGTTCAAATTCGATACGTGGCTTCAGGAGGCACATCGACAAGGCGGTTACCTAAATGGCGTCGCGCGCGATCTCGGTTGGCTCGATCCGCATGGCCGGGTCGCGCGAGCCCATCAACGAGAATTTCTCAACCTTCGTCGTGACCCTCACCACGCGATCTTCGCGGCAGCCGACTATGCCCGGCACAATCTGGCCGTCCTCGGCGACCATGGCTTAATCCTCGACCGCTCCCCCGCGGCAATGGCCTGGTATGCCTATCTCGCTCATCATGAGGGGCTGCAAGGCGCGGCGGACATGCTGCGGGGCACACGTCGCGTGACGACGGCAATGTGGAATGAGAATGTTCCCGCAGCCGAGCAGCGCTACTGGCTTGCCGCGAACGGAAATAATATCTCTCCAGCCTATCGTGCATGGTTCGTGCACTACGCCAGCCAGAAAGCCAACGCGCTCAATTATATGGACGATTCGCGGAATGTGACCGTCCCCGCGGCGGAAGCGCTTTACCAGCGTCCGCAGCCGCAGCATCGGCAATCGCACTAAACCGGTCCAAGCCGGTGCTGCAGTTGGGCGTGGGAAACAGTCACTATGCGCTTGGGATTGCCTATCGAGGGCAACCCGCTTTTCAAAATTGGCGTGGCATCAGACCGTGAAAAGCATCGACAACGCTCCGTCGGCACCGTATGGAGAACAAAAGCGGCACATGAGCATATTGCGTTGAGGAGCGCACGTGACCGACATCCGGCTTTTTCCCATATTGTGTCGGCGAGCTGTGTCGTTGGGCGCCTTCATTCCTGTCCTCATATGTGGTGTTGCTCCCACCTCCGCACCTGCCGCTGCCGCGAGCCACAGATCGGCAGCTATCATTGGTAAGGCCGCGAACCCGTCGAGCCCAGATCGAACCAGCCCCGTTTCCCGCGCGATCACCGCAATCAATGTTCGATTGCAACGTTGCTACGCCGAAAGCGAGCCGACGGGTCCGCCAGAGGTTGCGGCCTGCAATAACAAAGCGACGGATGCGTTCGAGACATTGTTGAGGCCCTCCCGCCAAAAAGAGTTCGAAGCATTTTTGCAGGATTTGTTCCCTCCACTCTACCATTTCCTGACAAAGGACGGGGCTGGGCAATCAACCATGGAGGGGGTCGTCGTCGCTACATTTCGTGACGTTGCGCGCAAGCGAACCGCCATCCTCAGCGGAGCGGATAGGCGCCCGCCACAACCGCGACGTGGCCACCCGTCGCTGAGCCAGCTGTTCAGCCGATTGCACGGCGAGCCTCTGCTTTATCAACATCAGTACGGCCAACACCTTCTGCGGCACTGGATCAGGGTCCGGAACGGCGACTGCGCCACCCATCCGGTACCGCATTGCGCCTCGCGGCTCGATGCGGCGCTGGCCGAGGAGCTTGAGGCCGATTTCAACGACAAGTGATCTTTGGGCTCACGTTGCCGACTGAGAGTATGAAAGAGGGCGGGGTTCTCGGCGCGCGTAGCACCAATCGCGGAAGTGATCAACAGCATCCCGGTCGATCCCAGGATGAACCTCGCGCCGCCGTCGAGCCCGCCACCCGAGGTCGAAGCCTTCTTGCGGCGGCAGGCGGCCAAGGCGCGGTCAGTAAGGCGTTGAATACCACCCCCATCTGCGGTTCCTCCGGCAGGGAAGCCAATAGAGCTCCATTTCAGCCGCAAAGTGCTCATTGCGCGAACCCCAGCACCAACCAAGCCGGTGTGCACGCTCCAGCAGCCGGTCCCGGCGCGCACAGACGCGATCTATGGCGGCTGGCGTGCCGAGGCCACCGCATTTCAGTGCCGCGACGGCGATCTGATGGACGATGGCGTGCACAGGCCCGGTAGGCGGCGCCCCAAATTCCGAGATGCAGCATGCCGCCGCCGGCGTGGCCATCAGCGTTGTGGCCAGAACCGCCGCGGCCAATCCCGTAAAATGCCGCATGGACTGTCTCCTCGGGGGTTCTTACCAGAATCCATCGGGCGGAACAATATGGGAACAACACCAGGCGGCGGCCGGACTTGGGTGTTGTGCCCCCGGAATTGAAGAACCGCATGGCCGAGACGCCGGTGAAGGCGGAGGCCAACCAAGTCCCGCCTTGGGGGCGCAGATGGACCGGATGCGGGCGATGCAGCCGCCGGGGATGATGGGGTGATGCAGGCGCACGCCTGTCCGGGCCTGCGATCGATCGAAGGAACTGAAATGGTAAAGCCTTGGGAACTGGACTGGAGCACCGACGCTCCGGCGCCGGATGCGCTGGCGCTGCCGATCGTGCCGTTCTTCGGGCGCGAGCGGCCACCGATGCTGGATGATGGCGGGGTGGGGATGGACTTCGGCGCGATGCCGTTGGCCGGGTCGTATGGGATGGCGACGGACGCGCCGGGCAGATTTTCGCCGGTCGCGTCGCTAATCGACGCAGGAAATCTGTCCCCGATAACCTTTACGGACCCAGTTTCCACGCAGGCGGGCGGCCCACCGACGATGCCATCAATCGCGTCGCCCCGGCCCTTTCCCCCAACTTCCTTGCCGGGCCAAGCAAGTGCCCCTTTGAGCACAGCAACTGATCCGGCACCTCGGTCGATGCAGCCAGGGCTAATTGCGTTGGCCTCAACGCCCGACCCGTTCTCGGGTGCAGAAGGAGGGGGCGGCCACGCCCTCCCTCTTCCGCCAAGGCTGAATTGGGGCGCAATCGGACCGCAGGTCGGGAATTCATTTGAGCCAAGCCGCTCGGATTTGGCTCCCCTCACTCCTACGTTTGTCGCACGACAGTCGCAGCTCGTCGGCGGCAATATGGGCAACCAGGCTGCATTCGCATCGCGGGCTCCTGCCGCGTTCCCCCCGGTGAGCGGACCAGAGACAGGCTCCGGGATCCCTTCAACCCGGACCCGGCTACCCAATGTGCATACATCTCCGCTGCCGCAATCTGGCGATGGTATCGCCCGGCCCCGAGAATTGGGGACGCTGTCCGCAAGCTACGAGACCGGCGGAAAAGGACCGGGAACCGTGTCCAATGGGCGCAAGGATCCTGGTGGCGTCTCGTATGGAAGTTATCAATTGTCGAGCACCAAAGGGCAGGCCGCGACCTTCCTCAGAGGCGGCGAGGCGGGCCGCTGGGCAGGGCAGTTTACGGGATTAATACCCGGCACTCCTGCATTCACCGCTCAGTGGAAGAACATTGCAGCTCAGGAGCCGCAAGCATTCGAGGCAGCCCAACACGCCTATATCGAGCGAACCCACTACAGCCCCGCGGTTGGCAAGGTCGCCCGGGCTACTCGCCTCGATTTGGATACTCGGAGTAATGCCGTACGCAATGCCACCTGGTCTGTGGCGGTCCAGCATGGAGGTGCCGCCGGGATATTGTCTCGAGCAATAATCAACACCGATCGGAGTCTTCAAAGGTCGGACCCACGTTACGATGACACTCTTATAGACAATATCTACAACGAGCGGTCAGCCTATGTGCTGCGCCGGAGCGACAAGTTGTTGAAGGACGCGCAGACAGCAAGCCCGGCCAAGAGGAAGGGATTGATCGGCCAGGCCCAGACGTTGGCATCGCTTCCGCAAAACAGGTACGCAAGGGAGAGAATCGAGGCCCATCAAATGCAGTTGCGTGGGCAGTGAGGAGACGCATTGGATGGTGAGGCTTTCCCTTCGCCTTCGCAGAGCCGTAGCGCGCTCGGTCGCTACTGTGCCCTTCTTCATCGGGGCCATTGGTCTCGCTCCCGCAGCCGCTGAGGGCACGGCCGGAGCCGCTGCTGATCCCTACCAGGCATGTCTTTCGAGCGGCGCTGCCGCCGAAGGCGTCATGCCCGCGATCGAAGATTGCGTTCGAGGGGAGATCCATAGGACAAATCAGAAGCTCAACCGCCTCTATGCTGAGCTGATCCGTCGTCTGCCGGCATCGCAGATGCGCGCGCTGAGAGAATCCGAGAGGGCCTGGATTCAACGCAGAGACAGAACTTGTCTGAGGGAAAATGGGGGAGGAGCTCAGGACGAGAATGTCGCGTTTCTGCAATGCCTTGCCAACGAGACGATCGATAGAACAGAATGGCTGAGGCGTCGCTATAAGGGCGCGTTTCGTTAGCCTTGTCGTGCTGCCGGTGCATGGCGGCCAAGGTTAGCGGGTTCGATCCGGCAGGCTCTCGTCACGGGCGCAACTGCGCTCTCATAGAGTCGGCGACCGCCATCGCATGACTGGACCCCGGCTTTCGCCGGGGAACAGGAATTTGCCGCCAAGCCCCTGAGGCAGCGGCACAACCCGCCGCGCCGGGAGGCGCGGCTTTTCCCGGAGATGGATAATGGAATTCGAAAGTGCGACCAATCCGGTCGAGGGTGCCGACACGTCGCTCGACATCGGCAGCCCGGCGCAGGAAGTCTCCCAGGAGCTCGACCCTTCGACAGGCTCAGGACAGGATTCTTCCACAAGCTCGGGGCAGGCGCCCGAGGAAGAGGAGCCCGGCGATGCCGACCCCGCTTCCGAGATCGAGGAGGTCGAGCATGACGGCAAGAAATACCAGGTGCCCAAGGCGCTGAAGGACGCGTTCCTTCGGCAGGCCGACTATACCCGCAAGACCCAGGAAGTGGCGGATCTGCGCCGGGCCGTCGAGGCCGAGCGGCAGGCCATCCGCGGCACCGGCGAGGCGGAGGTGGCGGCGCGGGCGCAGCTGGTCACGATCGACCAGCAGCTCGCGCATTATCAGCGGATCGACTGGGACACCTGGGAAGACCAGGACCCGTTCGAGGCCCAGAAAGGCTGGCGGCAGTTCCAGCAGCTTCAGAATGCCCGGTCCCAGGCCGCCGGGCAGTTCGCGCAGGTCGCGCAGCAGCGCCATCTCGTCCAGCAGCAGGAGACTGCCAGGCAGATCGAGGAAGGGCGCGCGGTGCTTGCGCGCGACATCAAGGACTGGTCGCCCCGGCTCGCCGAGGCGCTGCTGGACCACGGCGTTTCGCAATACGGCTTTCAGCGCGGGGAGATCGAGGAGTTCACCGATCCGCGCATGGTGAAGGTCCTGCACGATGCCTGGCAGTATCGAAGCATCGCCAAAAAGCAGCAGCAGGCGCAGCGCCATGCCGCCGCCCAGACCGCCGAGCCAGCAGCCCGGGTGGGGACCAGCGCGTCTCCGCCCAAGGGACTGGACGACCGGCTGAGCGTCGACGAATGGGCGCGTCGCCGGAACGAGCAGGTCCGCAAGCGGGTCCGCTGAGCTGCGGCTTGCTCCTGATGTTCCCCGGCGAAGGCCGGGGCGCAGAAAGGGGCTGGGCCCTGGCCTTCGCCGGGGAGCAGGATGCGATCGAGCGTTCCCTCACCCGCCGCACTTTGCGCGGCACCCTCTCCCGCGAAAGGGAGAGGGGAATTGTTTCAACCCAAACCCGCGCCGTGAGGCGCCGGCCTTCCCACAGATGGAATTTGAACCATGGCAAACAGCCTTTTGACTGCCGTCGCGGTGACCCGCGAGGCGCTCCGCATCCTCCACCAGAAGCTCAACTTCGTCGGCAACATCGTCCGCGAATATGACGACAGCTTCGCCAAATCCGGCGCCAAGATCGGCGACACGCTGAAGATCCGCCTGCCGAACCAGTACACGGTCCGGACCGGCGCGACGCTCGGCGCGCAGGACACCTCCGAGACGAGCGTGGCGCTGCAGGTCGCGACCCAGAAGGGCGTCGACCTCAACTTCACCTCGGCCGATCTGACGATGAGCCTGGACGATTTCTCCTCGCGCATCCTCGAGCCGGCGATGTCGGTGCTCGCCGCCAATATCGAGGCGGACGCGCTCTCCATGTACAAGGACGTCGCCAATTCGGTGTGGAACGGCGGGGCGGCCGCGACGCTTTCCAAGGTGCTGCAGGGCCGCAAGATCCTGCAGGACCATCTGACGCCGTCCAACGACCGCACCGCCCTGCTCAACACCCAGGACCAGGTCGACATCGTCACCGACGTCAAGGGCCTGTTCAACGCCCAGGAGGTGATCGCCAAGCAATATAAGGAGGGCTATGTCGGTCGCACCGCCGGCTTCGACTTTGCCGAGAACACGCTGGTGCCGGCGCACGCCCGCGGCGCGGCGAACGGGGCCTATACGACCAACACGACGACGCTCGCGGCCGACGGCACCGAATATGCCGCGATCACCGTCGCCACCGGCACCGGCACGCTGAAGAAGGGCGATGTCGTCACCGTCGCCGGGATCAACCGGGTCCACCCGGAATCCAAGGCGGACCAGGGCGTCGCGCGCCAGTTCGTCGTCACCGCCGATTATGCGGGCGGCGGCGGCGCGGTGTCGATCTCGCCGAGCATCATCCTGGGCGGCGCGAAGCAGAATTGCATCGCGACCGCGACCGGCGCCACCCAGGCGGTGACCGTCGCCGGCACCGCCTCGACCGCGGTCGGCACCTCCCTGCTGTTCCAGAAGGAGGCCTTCGCCTTCGCCACCGCCGACCTGGTGATGCCGCAGGGCGTCGACTTCGCCCGGCGCGAGGTGATGGACGGCGTCTCGATGCGGGTCGTGCGGCAGTACGACATCAATTCGGACCGGTTCCCGACGCGGCTCGACGTGCTCTATGGGTACAAGACGCTGCGCGGGGCGCTGGCCTGCCGGCTGCACAACAACTGAGCATGAGGGAGGGGGGAGGGGGCTTTGCGGCCCCTCCCTCTCCTCCCCCTCGATGGGGGAGGCGGGTGGGCGCGCGGTTGGATATCCGCTCAGCCTTGGGTCGAACCTCACACCCACCAACCTCCCCCATCGAGGGGGAGGCTACCGAGAAGAAGGGAGGGACCGCTTATGGCGACCTTGGGGGAACTGCAGACGCGGATCGTGCTCGATACCAATCGGGACGATCTCGGGCCGGGCGGCGAGCTCGCCCAGGCTTTGACCGATGCGATCGCCGATGCGATCGAGACCTATGCCGACGAACCGTTCTGGTTCAATCGTGCCGCGGGAAATATCGAGACTGCGGCGGGCGCCCCGACCGCCGCCTTGCCCGCCGGCATGCGGGCGGCGACCTTGGTCGCCCGGCAGGGGGCGGCGCTTCGCAAGGTGCCGCTGGAGAGCCTCCAGGGGCGGATCGAGACGGGCCCGCCCTGCCGCTGGGCGGAGGACGGGGGTGCGCTGCATTTCTGGCCGATGCCGGATGCCGCCTACACGCTCGACGCCTATGGCATCGCCGATCTCGGCGTGCCGGCGGATCCGTCCGCCGCCAACGGATGGACGGAAGAGGCCTATCGGCTGATCCTCGGCGCGGCGAAGAAGATCCTCGCCCGCGGCGCGCTGCGCGATGCCGACGGCCTGGCGCTGGCCCGCGACGAGGAGGAGGAGGCGCTGGCGAAGCTGCGCCGCGAGACGCGGCGGCGGGCGGCGAGCGGCCTTGCCTCCGATCTTCCCGGCCGTGCCGGCTTCAGCATCACGGCCGGCCGGTGAGGCTGTTCACGCCGTCCGACGGGCCGATCTGGCTCCGGCGCTTCTCGGATTCGATCCTCGCCGCGTTCAAGCAGGTGATGGACGCGCCGCTGCGGCTATGGCCCTCGGCGAGCGCCGATCTGCCGAACGCGGCCGATTATGGCGGCGGCCTCGCCTGGAATGCGAGCGTCGCGCGCGTCACCTATTCGGACGGCGCCGGCTGGCGGGAGGTGCAGCCATACGACCCGACGCTGGCGGCGCTTGCGGCCTATAACGCCAACGGCCTGGTCGCGCAGACGGCTCCCGACGCTTTTGCCGGCCGCACGATCATCGGCCCCGCCGCCGGCCTCGCCATCGCCAACGGCAACGGCGTCGCCGGCAACCCGACCTTCGCGCTGGCCAACGACCTCGCCGCGCTGGAGGGGCTGAGCGGGACGAGCACGCTTTATTACCGCTCGGGCGTCGACGCCTGGTCGGCGGTGACGATCGGCGGCACGCTGAGCTTCTCGGCCGGGACGCTGGACCGGGCGGCGCTGGCCGGCGACGCCACGGCGGCGGCCGGGTCCAATGCCGTCACCGTCGTCAAGATCAACGGCGTCTCGCTCGCCGCCTTGCGACCGGCATCTTGAAGAACACGGCCGCGACCGGGGTGCCTTCGATAGCGGTGGCGGGCGATTTTCCCACGCTCAATCAGAACACCACCGGTTCGGCGGCCAAGCTCACTACCGCGCGCACCTTTTCGATCACCGGTAAAGCGACCGCGGCGGGCGGGACATTCGACGGCTCGGGCGGCCTCGCAATCAATGTCACCGCCGTCACGCTCGTTGCCGGCGACATCCCGAACATCGCCGAGAGCCAAGTCACGAACCTGACGGCGGACCTTGCGGCAAAGGCCAATCTGGCGGGTGGGCAGGCGTTCACGGACGGCATGACGACCGACACGTTCTATGCGTCCACCAACTTCCGCATCGCCTACAGCAATGCATATACTTACCGCAGCGCGGGCGGCGCGGCGGCGGCCGTGCAGAACCAGATCGTTGGCCCCTCCACTCTGCCCGCTTCGCAAGCCGTCTCTCTGCTGGTCCGCCACAAGGCGGGGACAGGTAGTGGCTATAAATGGAGCTTCGCGCGCTCCGAGAACGGCACCACGGGCTCGCATACCGCTATTTCCACCACGACCGACGACCTTGGCCGCCTCTCGTGGACCGGCAGCGATGGAACCGACTTTCGCGACACCGCCGCGATCCTCGGCTTTGTCAACAACACCATTGTGAACGCGAACGGGTTCGAAGGCCGGCTGGAGTTCTTTCTCGGCGCCCCTGCCACTGGCATTCTTACGAGATACGCGGCTCTCGATCCCACCGGCCTCACGGTCACCGGCGTCTCCAACAGCACCGGCAACCAGCTTATCTCCGGCACCGGGGCGCAGGGCTACGCAACAGGCTCAGGCGGCGCGGTCACCCAGGCGACGAACAAGGCCACTGGGGTTACGCTGAACAAGACCAACGGTCAGATCACCATGAACGCGGCGGCGCTGGCGGCGAATACGTCCGTCGCCTTCACGCTCACCAACAGTCTCATCGCCGCAACGGACGTCGTGAACGTCTCGATCGCTTCCGGGGCAACTTCGCTGGCCTATTTGATCGTCGTGCAGGCGACTGCGGCGGGATCGTGCAGCATCGCTATCCGGAATGTCTCGGCCGGCTCGCTGTCCGAGGCGGTCGTCATCAATTTCGCGGTGCTGAAAGCGGTGAACGCCTAGTTTCCGAAGCCGGGGCCTGCTACTCTCACAGACTATGAAAATAGCGATTTGCGTGCCGATCCACGGCGATGTTCGAGGCGAATGGTCGGTCAGCCTCGCGAAGCTCATTTATCACACTGCCCGTCATTCGGATCACGACCTGGAAGTCTTTTTCGTAGAATCCTCTTCCATCGCGTCAAACCGGAGCGAATTGGTTCTTTCTGCCCGCGAGTGGGGCGCCGAGGCTGTACTTTGGACGGATGCGGACCACACCTTTCCGCCCGATGCGCTCTTGAGGTTGCTCGCGCACGATAAGCCGGTTGTCGGAGTGAATTACCCGCGCCGAATGGACCCGTCGCTGCCGACTGCCTCGATCAAGAACGGCAACGGCTACAAGTCAGTTTATACCACAAAAGCCAAGGCTGAAGCGAGCGAGATGGAGCGGGTCGCGACCCTGGGGCTTGGCCTTTGCCTGATCCGAATGACAGCATTCGCTCAACTAAGGTGGCCCCTGTTCCAGCAGGAAATGGACGGCTCGCGTTTGAGACATGGCGAGGATGTGTTCCTTTTTCGCAAGCTGGAGACGGCGGGCGTTCCGGTCTTTCTGGATCACGGACTTAGCTGGCACGTCGGGCATATCGCTAACCACATCGTCACAAATGCCGACACCGAACGACTGAACGAAAACTAGTGGCGGTCATCCCGCCGGAGCGGGAGACAGGCCATTCCTCAATTCAACTTGGAGTTGTCAATCCCGCCGGGGATCTTCTCCGATGACACCAGCTTCGCCTCAGAGCAACGCTGGATCGACGGCAGCAACGTTCGCTTCGTTGAGGGGATGCCACAGGCCACCGGGCAAGACGGGGGCGCTTTGTATGTCGCGTTCCCAAATTGCTACGGCATCTTCAGCCGCGGCACGACCCTCATGTTCACGAGTTCTGGCACGCTGCGGCTTGGGGGCGCCCCCACGACGGACGTCACGCCCGCCTCCTCCTGGACGGTCAAGGCTCGCCCGACGTTCGCGAATTGGGGCTCAACCATCCTCGTAAATCCGACCGACGGCAGTCTCTACCAGCAGAACGGCACCGCCGTGGCCACACTCATCACGCAAGCCCCGGTACAGATAACAACGATCCTGGTGACGCCAGAGCGCCAAGTTCTCGCCCTCGGCTGCAACGAGGAAGTGTCTGGCACCTTCAACGCCCTCTGCATCCGGGGCTGCGATCTTGAAGACTTCACAAACTGGACCACGACCAGCGCGGACAACGCCTTCGAGCACGTCCTTGAGGGGGGGAATTCGGCCGTAATCGTCGCAGCCCGGATGGTCGGCAATTATGTGGCGGTGCTAACCTCCCGTTCGCTCTATCTCGGCCAATACCTCGGCGACCCCGGCCAGACCTACCGTTTCGACAAGGTTGATGAAAATTGCGGGTGCATCGCCTTGAACGCCGTCACGGTCGTTGATGGGACACTGTACTGGCTGGGCACGGATTGTCGTCTGAGGGCGTGGGAGCCGGGAACGCTGCCGCGCGTCATTCCGTGCCCGATCTTCAGAGACTTTTTCACCTATTGCGACACAAACTACGCCGCCAACATTTACCTCACCTATCTCACCCGCTGGGGCGAAGTGAGGATTGCCTATCCGGACACACGGGACGGCCTGACCGACTGTACGCGGCACATCACCTATTCTCCCAGAGAGTCGCAAATGGCCCAGCGGCCGGTCTGGTATCGCGGCACCGGTAAATATACCGCGATGTTCGACGATCCACTATTCCCCGCGACGGTCGGGGCGCTGTACGGCATTTTCTCGTCAGGTCCGGCCTATGTCGATCAAGGCCCGAACGCGGCAGGAGCGGGGGGCGGGGCGTCTTCGTGGTCAATAAAGACCGGAGATCGCTATCTGGACAGTGGCCGGCGGCGGGTCACGGTGCAAGGCATCAACCAAGACCACACTCCTTCACCGGCGGCCGTTAGTCTGAATCTCTACATGAAAAATCGACCGCTCTCATCGACGGTCTTGTCTATTTACGACATTTCGACCGGCAACAAAAAAGACTTCCGCGCCTCGGGAATGATCGCCGCAATTGAGTTCGCCGGGACGGGGGCGTGGCGACTCGGGAAACCCGTTTTTCGCTGTACAACCATGGGCGAGCGATGACCCTCCAATGGGTGGACTATCACCCTTGGCGCGAGGAATTCGAAAAGGCGCTCGATCCTCGTTTCTACCGAATTGAGCATCTCGACACGATCATAAACGAGAACTGGGCTCGGATCTTCACCTGCCCGGAAGCTGCGTTGATTGTCGAGCTTCGCCGCTATCCGACCGGAGCCTTTGACGGTCACGTCCTGATCGCGGCGGGGAGTCCGAAGCATGTCGTCGCGGTGCTGCGCCCTCGCGCCGAAGCGTGGCTGCGCGAGATCGGCGCCGAGGGCGCGCTGGTCGAAAGCCGGCCGGGATGGGCGCGGCTGCTGAAAGACCATGGTTACGCCCCGCACCAAATGATCTTACGGAAGGATTTCGCCCGATGGACCTGAGCATGTACCCGCCGGACGTTCAGCGAATGATGCTGATGCAGATGGCGCTTTCCCAGGCGTCGCAGCCTTCGACCGGGGGCAATCCGCTCCTCGCGGGCAACGATGCGCTGCGGCAGCAATTCGCCGGCCAGCCGCAGATGACGCCCTGGCTCGACCAAAGGGAGGCGCATATCCTGGGGCAGGATCCGGCCGCGCCGCCGCCGCCGGCCGCGACCGTGGCTCCCGCCGCGCCGCAGCCCGTAATCGCCTCGCCGCCGGCCCCACA
>JAQGLF010000105.1 GCA_028293025.1 Alphaproteobacteria bacterium | reverse complement strand
CGCCCGCAGGGCGGTGGAGGGGTCAGCGCCGGCCCCTCCACCATGCTGCGCATGGTCCCCCTCCCCTGGCGGACGCCAGGGGAGGACCGGTGATGCTCGACCTTCCCTCGCATCGCGACGAGGCGTGGCGGTGGAGCGATCTTTCGGCGCTGCCGGAGATCGCCGCGCACGCGCGGCGGGAGGTCGTGCCGGAGACGCTGCCGTGGATCGACTGCGCGCATGAGGGGCCGCGGCTGCTGTTCGTCGATGGTGCGCTGAACGCCGAGCGGAGCGATCTCGCAGGCATCGAGATCGGTGCGGTGTCGGCAGAAGGCGGCGATCACGCGCTGGCGCGAATGGTTGGGCAGCATGGGTGGAGACTGAAGCTGGGGCGCGACCAAGCGCCGCCGGGGCTGGTCCAGATCGTCCACGTCTCGACCGGCGGGGCCGACCATCTCGCGGCTGAAATCTCGCTCGACGTCGACGCCCAGGCCTCGATCGTCGAGAGCTTTGTCGGCGCGGGCTGGACGAACCGGCTGACCGGCATCACCCTGTTCAAGGGCGCGCGGCTGATGCTGGCGCGGCGGCTGATCGGCGATAGCGGGTTCGTCAGCCTGGTCGACCGGGCGACGGTCGGCGAAGGCGCGAGCCTGACTGTCACGACGCTCGCCGCGGGCGGCGCCGACACCCGCCTCGACGGCAATATCCGCCTCGCCGGCGAAGGCGCTTTTGCCGAGGCGGGCGGCGTCCTGCTCGGTCGCGGCCGCCAGCGGCACGATGCCAATCTCGTCATCCGCCACGAGCAGCCGGGCGGGACGAGCCGCCAAATCTGGCGCTCGGCCGCCGACGATCACGCGATCTGCTCGGTCGCCGCGCGGGTCGCGGTGGCGCGGGCGGCGCAGAAGACCGACGGCGAGCAGTCGCTGAAGGGCCTGCTCCTCTCCCGCACCGCCACGATCAACGCCAAGCCGGAGCTCGAAATCTTTGCCGATGACGTCAAATGCGCCCACGGCGCGACGGTCGGCGCGCTGGACCGCGACGCCCTCTTCTACATGGCGAGCCGCGGCGTGCCGCTCGCCGAAGCCCGCGCCCTCCTCACCCGCGCCTTCGTCGCCGATTCGATCGCGCGGATCGGCGAGGAGGCGGTGCGCGAGGCGTTTCTGGAGCAGGCGGAGGCGTGGCTGCGCTGATGGACATGGCCGCCACCACCCGCCCGCTCGACCTGGTGTCGGACTTCCCGGCCATCCCGGGGGGCTGGGCCTATCTCGACACCGCGGCCACCGCGCAGAAGCCGAAGGCGGTGATCGATGCGATCGCGCGCGGCTATGCCGAGAGCTATGCGACGGTCCATCGCGGCGTCTACCAGCGCTCGGCCGAGATGACTTTGGCCTTCGAAGCGGCGCGGCGGCGGACCGCTTCCTTCATCGGCGCCCGGGCGGCCGAGGAAGTGATCTTCGTCCGCGGCGCCACCGAGGGCATCAACCTGGTCGCGCAGAGCTGGGGCGGCACTTTCCTCAAGCCCGGCGACCGCATCATGCTGTCGGTGCTCGAGCATCATTCGAACATCGTCCCCTGGCAGATGGCCGCCGGGCGCACCGGCGCGATCGTCGACGTCGCGCCTTTGACCGAGGACGGACGGATCGATCTCGATGCGATGGCGGCGATGCTCACCGAACGGCACCGGATCGTCGCCCTCGCCCATGTGTCGAACGCACTCGGCTCGGTCCTCGACGTCCGCCGGGCCGCCAAACTGGCGCACGGGGTCGGCGCCCTGCTCCTGCTCGACGGCTGCCAGGCAGTGCCGCGCATGACGGTCGACGTCGCCGCTCTGGGCTGCGATTTCTACGTCTTCTCCGCACACAAATTATACGGGCCGACCGGCATCGGCGTGCTCTGGGGCCGCGCCGAACTCCTCGACTCCATGCCGCCGGTCCAGGGCGGCGGCGCGATGATCGACAAGGTCACCTTCGGGAAGACGACCTATGCCCCGCCGCCGGCCCGCTTCGAGGCCGGGACGCCGCACGTCGTGGGCGTGCTCGGGCTGGAAGCGGCGATCGACTATGTCGAGGCGATCGGCCTCGACGCGATCCGCGTCCATGAAGAAGCCTTGGTGCGCGAGACGCGGGAGGCTCTCGCCTCGCTCAACTCCGTCCGCCTGTTCGGCCCCGAGGACGGCGCCGGCATCGTCAGCTTCGCGGTGGAGGGGGTGCATGCGCATGATGTCGGCACCATATTGGACGAGAGCCGGGTGGCGATCCGCGCCGGCCATCATTGCGCGCAGCCTTTGATGGCGCATCTCGGTGTGGACGCGACGGCACGGGCCAGCTTCGGCGTCTATAACGGGCGCGGGGACGTCGAGGCTCTGGTGGCGGGGCTCGAACGGGTCCGGCGGATTTTCGGGTGAGGATCTTCGAGTGAACGAGGAACGGAAGATCGAGATCGAGGAAGTCGGCGAGGTGCCGGCGCCGCCGAAGGCGCGCGTCGACGACGCCCCCGCTTCCGGCGAGGCGCCTTCGTTCGAGCGCAAGCGCGACTATCTCGAAGGCTTCCTCGCCCGGCAGCCCGCCGGTCCGACCGCGGAGGCGCCCGGCGGCGATCTTTATGAAGGGGTGATCGCGGCGCTGAAGGACATTTACGACCCGGAAATCCCGGTCAACATCTACGATCTCGGCCTCATCTACGACGTCGAGATCACGCCCGAGCACCACGCCAGGATCAAGATGACGCTGACCACGCCCCATTGTCCCGTCGCCGAATCGATGCCGGGCGAAGTGGAGCTGCGGGTCGGCGCGGTCCCCGGCATCGGCGACGCCGAGGTGGAGCTGGTCTGGGATCCGCCCTGGGACCCGCAGAAGATGACGGACGAAGCCAGGCTCGAACTGGGAATGCTATGAGTGGTCGATCGAAGCGGTAATTCGATCGAGGAACAGGTCGCTCATCCTGAGTAGCCGTTGAGCTTGGCGAAATGGCGTATCGAAGGACTTCCTTCGATACGGGCCTTCGCCAGGCTCAGTCCCTACTCAGGATGAGCGAGAATGAGAGATGGATATGGCCAGTAACCCCTCTACCCGAGCCCGCCCCGCGGCGCTCACCCTCACGCCCGACGCTCTCGCCCGCGTCGCCGCGCTGATGGCGAAAGCGCCGGAGGACGCGATCGGCGTCAAGCTGTCGACGCCGCGGCGCGGCTGCTCGGGCCTCGCTTATTCGGTCGATTATGTGGGCGAGGCGAAGCCGTTCGACGAGCGGATCGAGACTCCCCACGGTCCCTTCTTCATCGACGGCGCCTCGATCCTTTACCTGATCGGCAGCGTGATGGACTGGAAGGAAGACGATTTCGCCGCCGGCTTCGTCTTCGAGAATCCCAACGCCAAGGGCCAGTGCGGCTGCGGCGAGAGCTTCACCGTCTGAGCGCCGGCACCGCGTCAATCCGGAGGAACGAATGCAGGATGTAAGAGGCCGTACCTATGACGGCGGCTCGGTGGAAACCGACGATGCCAACTTCACCGATTGCGTCTTCAACACTGTCGAGCTCCGCTATGCCGGCGGCGAGCATCCTCTGTTCGAAGGCTGCACCTTCAACGGCGCCACCAGCTGGCGCTTCACCGAAGCGGCGCTGCGCACCATCCAGTTCCTGCAGCGCATCGCCAATGACGAGGGCGGCGAGGCATTCATCGCCGATCTCTTCCAGCCCGGGAAATATTTCGTCGAATAGCGGGAGCTGTGCCTCCTTGCAGCCTATCCTGCTGCAATCGCGATCTTTTCACCGCCACCGATTCGTCTCCCACCCGGAACGAAGCGCCGCCTTTGCGGTTGTTGCACCCGCCTGCGGCAGCGCGAGTCGAACATGGTTAGTGCGTCGTTAACCATCCGCCTCTATCCTCGCGGGATTGCGAGGGAGGGTGCGTGATGGGCGATCGCGAATTCCTGCTCCAGGTCCAGGGCTACGGCCTGATGACGGCCGAGATCAGCTATTACATGCCGGACCATCCCGCCTTGCTCCAGCTGTTCGTCTGGCAGCAATATGACGTCGCGCCGCGCTTTCCGGTGCTGCACGGCTTCCTCGACCATTGGCGGACCAATATCGAGGCGGCGATCCATTCGGTCCGCATCGCCCACCAGCATCTCATCCGCCCGGCCGAATGGCGCGCGGTCGACGGGGTCATCACGATCAATTGAGCGCGCCGGGGAACGGCGCGCAAGCTGAACGAACGGACTCTAGAAACCGAGGGTGAAGCGCATCGCGGCGCCGAGATCCGGCGACAGAGCGGCGATATTGCCCGGCTGGCGCCGCGCGAAGGCGTTGCCCGTGAGCCGGCCGCCGAGCCAGGGCAGGCCGTAGACCGCCTCGACGTCCACCTCGCGGCCGGTGGGGGCGAGGTTGAACAGGCGGCTCTCATAGCCCGCGGTCAGCGTCGAATAATCGTAGGAGATGGGGACGCTGAGATCGAGGCCGCCGGAGCGGACGCGCAAAGGCTGCATGACCCGGACGGCGAAGCTGTCGCCGGGCCGGAACGCATCCTCCCTGGCGATGTCGAAGCTCCAGGCGTCGGTGGAGAGACGGCCGCCGCGGGCGAGGCCGCCAGCGCCCGGCATCGCCGTCCAGCCACGGCGGTAATTGGCGCCGAGGCCCCAGCCGCGGCCGAGATCGTAGCGGGCGCCGGTGTCGAGGAACCAGCTGGTGGCGCCGCCGGTGCCGACCGCGCCGGAGAAGCGGGCGCCGAGCACCGTCTGCTCCTCGGCGAGACGGCTGGCGCCGAAAGTGACGAGGGCGCGGCCGAAGCGGCGGTCCAGGCTCAAAGCGTCGACGCGATAGCGCGGCTGGGCGATCCTCTGGTCGGCCCAAGGCTGGTAGACGTGCCCGCGCTCGCTGGTGAGGGTGATGCCGGCGCGGCCGACCGCCTGGCGGACGCCGAGGCTCGACGAGGCGCCGCCGTAAAAGCCCATCCGCGTCATCGGGTCGCGCGCGACCAGGAAGGCGTGATCGCCGCCCGCGACGAGGCGCTGCTGGAGCGTGCGGCCGCTCTCCGAAATGCCGAAGGCCACCGCCGTCCTGCGGGTCAGGCGGCTGACCGCGAGGCCCGACAGCACGCGCACCTTGCGCGCATCCTCATAGGTCAGGCCGAGCTGGGCCAGGCCGACCTCCGGCTGGCCCGCGACATTGCGGCTGACGGTGATCGACAACGCGGTCGCGCCCCGCGCCGTGGTCGTGGTGCTGAGGCCCGGCTGGAGGCCCAAAGCCAGCGGCTGGTCCTGCGGCGCCCGCCGCAAAGTCTGGGCGAGATCCATGACAAAGGCGCGTGAGAAGCCGTCGAGCACCACCATTCCGGTGAGGCGCGGCGACGCGTCGCCCATCGGCCCCGAGCTGCCGCCGGTCCCGGCGGTCGGATCGACCGGGGTCTTGGCGCCCGGAAGGCTCAGGGTCCCGATCGGCTGGAAGGCGCGGGTGATGTTGAGGATGCCGTGGCCGAAGACCGCATCCACGCCAGGCGCCCCCGCGTCGTCGGCGCTCGCATAGAGGATGTTGATGATCTGCTGGCCGGTGAGGTTGGGAAAGGCGCTGGCGAGCAACGCGACCGAGCCGCTGATGATCGGCGCCGAGAAGGAGGTGCCGGACCAGAAGAACAATTTGCCGGTCTCGTCGGGAGCGACGACGCGCTCGCCGAGCGCGGTCAGATAGGAATCCGCCCCGGCGCCGGCCCGGTTCGAGAAGCTGGCGATGTTGCGGCTCTGGTCGATCGCGCCGGCGATGATGACGTTGGCGTTGCGGTTCGCGGCGCCCAGCGCGAAGCCTTCCGGATCGCCACCGCCCGGATCGGCGCCGCTATTGCCGGCCGACATGACGACGACGATCCCCGCCGTCGCCGCGCGTGCGATCGCGGCGTTGACCAGCGCGCTCGAATCGGTCCCGCCCAGCGAGATGTTGATCACCCGCGCGCCCCCGAGCCGCGCCAGGTCGATCGCCCGGGCGATATCGTTGTCGCTATGCTTGCAGCCGTCCGCGTCGGTGCAGTCGTTCGGATTGGACGTGTTCAACGAGATGATCGTCGAATCGAAGGCGACGCCCATGATGCCGGAGCCGTTGCGCGCCGCCGCGGCGACGGCGGCGGTGGCGGTGCCGTGCCCTTCCGCATCGGTGATGCCGCGATTGGCGGCGACGTCCTGGCTTGCCGGATCGATCTTGCCCGCGAAGTCGGCGAGATTCGGATTCACGCCGGTGTCGACGAGCCCGATCTTGACGCCGGCGCCGGTCGCGCCGGCATTATAGGCGCTGATCCCGCTGTGGAAATTGGCGCCGTTCGACCGCTGATATTCGGCGTCGTTGAAGTTCGTCGACGGCGGCGGTGAGGGCGGCGGCGGAGGAGGGGGCGGAGGCGGCGGAGGCGGCGGCGGCGAAGGGGTGGGCGTGATCGGCGTGAC
>JAQGLF010000079.1 GCA_028293025.1 Alphaproteobacteria bacterium | reverse complement strand
CTCGCGCACATATTCGGCGACGATGTCGACCCGTTCGAGGAACACCGCCTTGACCGCCGTCTGCCACGGCCACAGGCTCAACGGATAGTAGCTGAGCGGCGTGTAATCGGCGTTCAGCACCAGAGCCGGGCAAGCATCGGGATGCCGGATGAGGTCGGGATGGTACATAGATCGCGAACGGCCTTCCTGTCCCAGGGGGAGGAGACGGCCCGGCCTGTCGCACCCAGGACGGGGGAACGGCTCTTCCCCTGCCCAGCCCCTTCTCGCGCCGAGAAGTGACGGCGCCATGACTGCATGGGCCGCGAGTCGCGGTCAAGAGCCAAGTCGTTGATCGAGGTCGTTTCCCGCTTCGCGCCGAGCCCGACCGGGCGATTGCATCTCGGCCACGCCTGGTCGGCGCTGCTGGCGCATGATTTCGCGCGGGAGCGCGGCGGGCGCTTTCTGCTCCGCATCGAGGATATCGACCCGGGCCGGGCACGCCCTGAGCATGTCGAGGCCATCTTCGAGGATCTCGCCTGGCTCGGCCTTATTTGGGACGGCGAACCACTCCTCCAGTCGCGCCGCCTGCCGCTTTACGGCGAAGCGCTCGGCCGGCTGCAGGCGATGGGCCTCGCTTATCCCTGCTTCTGCACCCGCTCGTCCATCGCCGCCGAGATCGCCGCCAGCGCTTCGGCCCCGCATGGCCCGGACGGGGCGCTCTATCCCGGCACCTGCCGACGCCTCGGGCCTGAGGAGCGGGCGGAGCGTATCGCCAAAGAGTCGCACGCCTGGCGGCTCGATGTCCGAAAAGCGCTCCTCTTGTTCCCCGGCGAAAGCCGGGGCCCAGATACAACCTCAGAACTGGACCCCGGCTTTCGCCGGGGAACATTGGTTTGGACCGACAATGGCTGCGAGATCGTCGCCGAGCCTTGGATATTCGGCGACGTCGTCCTCGCCCGCAAGGACGCGCCGACCAGCTATCATCTCGCCGTCGCCGTCGACGATGCCGCCCAAAATGTGACCGACGTGGTGCGCGGCCGGGACCTGTTCGCCGCCACCCACGTCCACCGCCTGCTCCAGGCCCTGCTCGGCCTGCCGACCCCCGATTACCATCACCATCCGCTCCTGCTCGACGGCGATGGGCGAAGGCTCGCCAAGCGCCATGGCGCGCCGACGCTGCAGTCGCTGCGGGAAGCGGGCGCCGACCCGACGGAGCTGATTGCATCGCTGCGCAACGGTAGATTGACGGCTGGATATTCCATCGCGGAGGCTTAGAGAGACGCGATGAACAAGCTCCTGATCGTCCTCATCTTCGTGATGGCGGCCGCCACGCTCTTCATCCTGGTCAAAGGGGTGATCGGCATGGCGCAGGGCAAGGATCTGACCGGCATGCGGTCGCAGCAATTGATGCGCAAGCGCGTGCTGTTCCAGGCGATTACGATCGTCCTCGTGATCGCCTTCCTGCTGCTCGCCAGCGGAAAGCACTAAGCTGGTCCGGCTCAACAAGATCTACACCCGCACGGGTGACGGGGGCGATACCGGCCTCGCCGACGGCTCCCGCATCGTCAAGGACCATCCCCGCGCGCAGGCGATCGGCGACGTCGACGAGGCGAACAGCGCGATCGGCCTCGCCTTGCTCCACCTCCGCGACGACGGCCAGCGGGCGATGCTCCGCGCCGTCCAGAACGAATTGTTCGACCTCGGCGCCGACTTGGCCACCCCAGGCGAGGATTTCGAGCCGAACGAGATGGCGTTGCGCGTCGTCCAACCGCAGATCGACCGGCTCGAGCGCCAGATCGACGCGATGAACGAGGCGCTGGAGCCGCTGAGGAGCTTCATCCTGCCGGGCGGCGGCGCCGGCGCGGCCCATCTCCATCTCGCCCGCACCATCGTCCGCCGCGCCGAGCGTTCCGCCGTCGCCGCCGGCCGCGAGGTGCGCCTCAACCCCCTCGCTTTGGTCTATCTCAACCGGCTTTCAGACCACCTCTTCGTCCTTGCCCGCCTCGTGGCCGCGGGCGAAGGGGGCGATATTCTTTGGCAGCCCGGTGCGACGAGAAGCGACTGACGCGCGTTAACGAGACCACTGACGCGCGTTCGTGTATAATGCGGCCGCAGGGGGGAAGGCATGGCGACCCAGGCAGAGCGACCACAGGCGCAGGCGCTTCGCGGCCGATATGAAAATGTGCGGGCGCTGAGCCTCGCTCTGGCCGAGCCGCTGTCCGACGCCGACGCGACCCTCCAGCCGATGCCGGACGCCTCCCCGGCCAAATGGCACCTCGCCCACACCAGCTGGTTCTTCGAGACCTTCGTCCTGCGCGATCACGTTCCCGGCTATCGCGCCTATGACGAGAGCTGGGCCTATCTGTTCAATTCCTATTACGAAGGCGAAGGCGATCGCCATCCGCGGCCGCGCCGCGGCATGCTGAGCCGCCCGAGCCTCGACGAGATCCGCCGCTACTGCGCGCATGTCGACGCCGCAGTCGCCGAGGCGCTGCCCGAGCTGCCGCCCGGCGCGCTCGACCGGATCGAGCTCGGCCTCAACCACGAGCAGCAGCATCAGGAGCTGATGCTGACCGATATGCTCGCCGCGATGGCGGAAAATCCGCTGCTTCCCGCAATCTGGGACCGGCCCCCATCCGCGCCGGTCGCCGCGCCCGGGCCGATCGGCGGCGTGTCCAGCCGCGGCGGCCTGTTCGAGATCGGCGCCGGCGGAAGCGGCTTCGCCTTCGACTGCGAGCGGCCGCGCCACCAGGTTCTGCTCCGCGCCTACGAGCTTGCCGACCGCGCCGTCACCAACGGCGAATGGCTGCGCTTCATCGACGAGGGCGCCTATGCGACCGCGTCCTTGTGGCTCGCCGACGGCTGGGACTGGGTCCGCGCCAACGGGATCGAAGCGCCGCTCTACTGGCGCCGCGAGGATGCGGGCTGGACGCGCTTCGGCCTCGACGGCGTCCAGTCGGTCGAGGGGACCGAGCCGGTCTGCCACATCAGCTGGTACGAGGCGGACGCCTTCGCCCGCTGGGCCGGCGCGCGGCTGCCGACCGAAGCGGAGTGGGAGGCGGCCGGCGCGGCGCTCGATCCCGACGGCGGCAACCAGCTCGATGGCGCCGGACCGGTCCGCCCGCGTGCCGCGTCCGCCGGCTCCGGCCTCCGCCAGATGTACGGCGACGTCTGGGAATGGACGCAGAGCGCCTTCTCGCCTTATCCGGGCTTCGCGCCCGAGGAAGGGACGGTCGGCGAATATAACGGCAAGTTCATGGCCAATCAGATGGTGCTGCGCGGCGGCAGCTGCGCGACCCCGCGCGGCCATCTCCGCGCCAGCTATCGCAACTTCTTCTATCCCCACCAGCGCTGGCAGTTTTGCGGCCTCAGGCTGGCGCGGGACCTGTAGGTGGACGCGCCCCGCCGCGGAGCGGTCGATTCCGGTGTCCGCGCCATTGCCGATCCGGACTTCCGCGACGACGTCCTCGCCGGCCTCGCCTCGCCGATCCGCGCCATCCCCGCCCGCTGGTTCTACGACCGGCGCGGCTCGGAGCTGTTCGAGGCGATCACCAGGCTTCCCGAATATTATCTGACCCGGGCCGACGCCTCCTTGCTCGAACGCCACGCGGCGGAGGTGGCGGCGGTGACCGGTGCCGGCCGCGCCGTGGTCGAATTCGGCTCCGGCTCTTCCGCGAAGACGCCGATCCTGCTGCGCGCCGTCGCACCGTCATCCTATGTGCCGATCGACATTTCGGGCGACTTCCTGCGCCACTCGGCCGCCGAGCTTCAGCCTTTGTTCCCGGACCTGCCGATCCACGCCGTCGAAGCGGATTTCATGGTGCCGGTGCGGCTGCCCGAGGCGGTTCGCGACGCGCCCAAGCTCGGCTTCTTTCCCGGCTCGACCATCGGCAACCTCGTCGCCGGCACCGGCGTCGACCTGCTGCGGCGGATGAAGGACACGCTCGGCCTCGGCTCCTATCTGCTGATCGGCATGGACCGGGTGAAGAATCCGGCGGTGCTGCTCCGCGCCTATGACGACGCAGCCGGAGTCACCGCCGCATTCAACCTCAACCTCCTCCACCGGATCAATCGCGAGCTCGGCGGCACCATCCCGGTCGAGGCCTTCCGCCACCGTGCTTTATGGAACGACCCGCTGGGTCGGATCGAGATGCACCTGGAAGCGATGCGGGACGTTGCTTTCGATGTCGATTCCAAGCGCTTCACGATGCGTGCGGGCGAGACGATCCACACCGAGAACAGCCACAAATACGGCCCGCGCGACGCCCGCCTGCTGCTCAAGGCGGGAGGTTGGGAGGCGGTCCGCGAATGGACCGACCCCGACGAGAGCTTCGCCCTCATCCTGGCCGTGGCCGAGGCGACCCGCGTCGCCCCTTGAGGCCTGTCGCCCGGCGCCGGCGCGGCGCGGCGGCGCCATTGCTCCGGCAAGCGCCCTTCCCTACATGCCCAGCCGGGAGCCACGGGAGACTTTATGCTGATCCTGATCGACCTGCTGAGCTACCTGCTCTGGGCAGCCTGGATCGTGATCATCGTCCAGATCGTCCTCAGCTGGCTGGTCGCGTTCAACATCGTCAATACCTACAATCCGTTCGTCCGCGGCCTGCTCCGCGGCCTGGGAAGGATGACCGAGCCGGTCTATCGGCCGATCCGCCGCATCCTGCCCGATTTCGGCGGCGTCGATTTCAGCCCGATGGTCGTGCTGCTGCTGATCGCCCTGCTGCAGCGGCTGCTCTTCGACATGAGGCTGCAGGCCATTTTCGGCACGACGACATGAGCGCGGCGCTGATCGACGGCCGGGCCTTCGCGGCGCGGCTGCGCGCGCG
>JAQGLF010000071.1 GCA_028293025.1 Alphaproteobacteria bacterium | reverse complement strand
CGCGCGCGCCGCGTCCGGCTCCCGAAGCCAGGTCGCGCCCGCCGCGCGCCGCCGCGGAGGAAAAGCCGCGCCCGCCCCGCCCCGCAGCGGACGCCAGGCCGCGGCCCCAGCCCGCCGAAGACGCGCCCGAGAGCGGCGAAGACGGCTGGAACGGTCCGGTCCCAAGCTTCCTCGGCAAGAGCCTCGGCTGACGCCCGCGGCCGCGACCCGCGGCCGGCTCAGCTCAGGATGTTGACCGCCCGCGCCGCGACCAGGGCGATGGTCAGCAGCGAGATTCCCGACTGAACCATCATCAGCGCCTTGGCGCGCGGCGTCAGCGGCATCGTGTCGGTCGGCGAGAAGGCGGTCGCATTGGTGTAGGAGACGAACAGATAGTCGACGAAGCCGGGCGACCATTCCGCGTCGCGGGGCTCCATCGTCATTTGCGGGAACAGGAAGTCGGTCACGCATTTGCCGGCGATGCCGCGCGCCGGCCCGCCCCGGTCGATGTTCCAGTACCAGAGCGCGAAGGCGACGACGTTGATCGTCCAGATGTCGACCGCGTCGAGCAGCAGCGGCCGGCCGTTATTGCCGGCCTGGCCGCCGAGCAGGGCGTCGACCAGCATGACCAGCGAGCCGAGATTGATCAGGGTGACGAGCCCGGTCAGCAGGACGGCGAGCGTGCGGATCATCCGCCGCCGGACGGCGATCATGTGCCAGTGGCGCTCCTCGGTGGCGCGGACGACCAGATCCTGCGCCCAGGCGGTGGCGATCGACAGCGGCGCCAGCAGGGCCAGCTCCACCGTGGGCGCCAGCCAGCGCGGGCCGACGGTGAGGCGGTTGACCAGCAACAATTGCAGCCCGACCGCGGCGCGCGCCATCCAGAAGTCGAGCGCATGGGTGTGGATGGCGCTGAGGGCCTTGCTCATCGGCCCACCGGCGGGAAGGCCGTCATCCGCCCCCTCCCCTTCGCCGCCGCCTCAGGCGACGCCGTGGACGCGGAAATGGGCCAGCATCCGCGCCCAGCCGTCTTTGGCATCAGCCTCGTTGTAGCTGGAGCGGTAATCGGCGTGGAAGCCGTGCTGGGCGTCCGGATAGACGCGGATGTCGGAGCTCGTCTTGCCGGCCGCCTTGAGCGCCGCGCGCATCGCCTCGACGTCGGTCTGCGGGATGCCCTGGTCGAGCGCGCCGTAAAGGCCGAGGACCGGCGCCTTCAGCTCGGCGGCGCGCGGGATCAGGGGCTTCAGCTGGCCGTACCAGGCGACTCCCGCCTTGATGTCGGGATCGACCATGGCGGAGCGCCAGACGACGGCGCCGCCCCAGCAGAAGCCGGTGATGCCGATCCGGTCGGGCTTCACGAAGCTCTGCGCCTTCAGCCAGGCGGAGACGGCGCGGACGTCGCCGTCGACCTGATCCGGAATCGCCTGCAGCACGATCGGCCTGATCTGCTCGATGCTGGTCATCGCCGGCAGATTGACGCCCGAACGGTAGAAGAAGTCCGGCGCGATCGCGACGTAGCCGAGCTTCGCCAGCCGGCGGCAGATGTCCTTGATATAATCGTGGATCCCGAAAATTTCATTGACGACGAGGATCGCGGCGTGGCGCCCGCCCCCCTTCGGCCGCGCGACATAGGCGGGAAGCGGCTTGGGCGCGCCGTTGGGGACCAGCACTTCGTCGATCCTGAGGCCGTCGGCCGGCGTCACCACCGGCGCCGCCTCCGCCGAGACGGCCGCCAGCGCATAACCGGCGAAGAACATGCTGACCGCCGCGCGGCGGCTGAGATGGAAATCCCCGGGTTCGGAACCTTCGGGGCGGGTGAGATAATCCATGGGGCCTCGCTGCGGCTGGTGGGGCGGCGGGAGACTAGCGGGGAGCGGGGCGCGGTTCAATCGCGGGTTGGCGGGGTACGCAGTTCGCCTTGCTTCCGGCACCAGCCAATAATTAGGTGTGGTGTCGACGGAATGCCCGCCGCTCTGCCGTCCAGGTGAACTGCCACAGCCGCCCGAGCGGGTCGTAGCGAAGGATCGACGTCGGCTGCTGGCCGGCCGGCCGGCCCCACCGACACCAGCCGGTTCTCGGCATCGTAGACATGGGTGCCGGAGGATGGCTAACTAATTACGCAATGCCCCCAGGAATGGGGATCCTTCATCAATCGATGGGCTCTTCTGGAAATGGCAAGGTATTTCTTAATCTGTTGGATGACTTTAAAGAAATACCTTTTAATCTGATCGCCTCACATTGTTCTCCCTTATCTATCAGGCACAGGAAATATGAACTGTATAAGTAGATATATTTCTGGTCCTCTGAGGGGTCACTAACCATTTCGTCAACTACTCTTTGGAATTTTAACCTCGCTTCTTCCGATTTTCTATTAAGGACGTCAATGGTTGCGTCAAGTGGTACAAACATTGCGTTAATTTTGCCGAGCTTCCTGTAACGCTCTGCCGCGCGTGACGCGCCGGCGCGGTCGCCCTGCCTAAATCTAGACAATATTTCTGCCCACGCGAGCGCCGACCGCAATCTTTTAAACATTTATCGGATTGCTCCAAAAAATTAATGAGGCGGCATAATTGCCGGGAAACAATACGTATTTCCCCTGCTGCGTTTGCGGCGCACTTTACCTCAGCGCCCCATAGACCATCGTCTTCAGCTGGCGGCGGATCGGGTAGCTGGAGGAGGGCAAGAGCTGGGTCATGAAGATCATCGACACGCGCTCGACCGGGTCGATGAAGAAATAGGTCGAGAAGATGCCGCCCCAGTAGAACTCGCCGACGCTGCCCGGCGCCATCGATTTCGCCGGGTCGAGGTTGACCGCGAAGCCGAGGCCGAAGCCCTGGCCGGCATAGATGGCCTCGCTGAACATCGAGCGGCTGAGGCTCTGCAGGTCGGCGTCGCCGGGGAGATGGTTGCGGGTCATCAGGTCGAGCGTCTTGCGGCCGAGGATGCGGACGCCGCCCGTCGCGCCGCCGCCGAGCAGCATCCGGCAGAAATTGTGATAATCGGCGGTCGTCGAGACGAGGCCGCCGCCGCCGCCGAC
>JAQGLF010000069.1 GCA_028293025.1 Alphaproteobacteria bacterium | reverse complement strand
CGCGCGCGCCGGCGCGATGGACCGAACGGCTCGGGAAAACGCGCTTCCTCGCGCCGCTGCTGGGCTCGGCCGGGCATTTCACGCCGCCACGGGCCAGCCCCGCCGGCGGGTCCCGGCTCGACGCCTGCCGCGGCGCGGGCTGGGCCGCCTGCGGCGACGCGGCAATGGCCTTCGACCCCCTCTCCTCGCAGGGCCTGCTGAATGCGATGGCGGGCGGCCACATGCTCGCCCAAGCCCTGCTCGAAGGCGGCGAGGCGCCGCTCGCCCGTTATGCGGACCGCCTCGCCGCGATCTGGCGTCTCTATGCGGAGCGGCGAACCGCCTATTACGAGCGCGAAGCCGCCTGATTTCTTCAGCCTCCATCGGCGAGCAGACCTTTCAGCGCCTTGCTCAGCCTGCCGTCGGCCGCGACTCCGGCGAGAAGCCCGTCATGGGGCAGGCGGTCGTCGATCAGCCAGCGGACTCGACCGGGCGATGTGCGGCCCAGCTTCAGGCTGTTCGCCATCGGCACGAGGCCGTCGCGCCGGCTCGCGATGAAGAGCAAGGGCGCGCGGACCGACCGCAGCGAGGCCGCGACGTCATAGCGGTTGCGGGACCAATGGAGCATCCGCAGCGGCAGCCAGGGTAGGCGCTCCGCCGCAGCCTCGGGCAAATTAGTGAAGGGCGAGACGAGGACGAGCGCCGCCACCCGCCGCTGTGCGGCCGCCTGCGCGGCTGGCGCGTCGCCCAGCGACTGGCCGAGCAGGACGATCCGCCCGGGCGCGATCCCTTGTCCCGTCAGCCACCGATAAGCGGCCAGCGTGTCTTGCGTGAGCGCGCCCTCGTCGGGCCGGCCGGCGCTGGCGCCATAGCCGCGATAGTCGAACATCAGCACGCCGAAGCCGTCGGTGCCGAGCTTGCGCATGATCGGCGCGCGGCTCGCCATGTTGGCGGAACGGCCGTGTACGAGCAGCACCACCGGAGCTTCCGGCTTCGGCGGCGGCATCCACCACGCGGTAAGCCGCGACCGGTCCGCCGCCGGGAAGGCGACGAACCGCGCCCGTTCGAGCCCCCACGAGCGTGGATCGGTCTTCTCCAGCGGCGCCGGGCGGAAGATGAAGGCGGAGATCCACAGCGGCAGGGTCGCAAACGCCGCCAGCAGGGCGAGCGCGAAGAAGGCAAGGAGACGCGCGGATTTCACATATCGACCTTTAGCCTTCGCCAGGCCGTTTTCCCAAGCCGCCGCCTCGCGCTCTGGCACCCGGCCGGGGCCGACGCTAGACGAGGGCGATGAGCTTCGATTCAGCCGTGGAGGCGCAGGCGCTGTTCGGCCGCCTTGCCATGGATTTCCCCGAGGGCGCTTTTGTCTCCCGCTCCCCGATCGACGGCGCCGCCTTCGGCGGCGTCGCGCCCGCCTCGCCGGCGGAGGTCGCGGCGGCGGTCGAGCGGGCGCAGGCGGCTTTCCTCGCCTGGCGGAGCGTGCCCGCGCCGCGGCGCGGCGAGCTGGTGCGGCTGTTCGGCACGGTATTGCGCGAGGAGAAGGAGACGCTGGCGCGGCTGGTCAGCCTCGAGGCGGGCAAGATCCTCCAGGAGGGCCTCGGCGAGGTCCAGGAGATGATCGATATCTGCGACTTCGCCGTCGGCCTGTCGCGCCAGCTTTACGGCCTCACCATCGCGACCGAGCGGCCCGGCCACCGGATGATGGAGACCTGGCATCCGCTCGGCGTGGTCGGCGTGATCTCCGCCTTCAACTTCCCGGTCGCGGTCTGGGCCTGGAACGCCTGCCTCGCCTTCGTCTGCGGCGATGCGGTCCTCTGGAAGCCGTCGGAGAAGACGCCGCTCGCCGCCGCCGCCGTCCAGGCTCTGTTCGAGCGCGCGGCGGCGCGGTTCGGCGCGGCGCCGGACCATCTCAGCCAGATCGTGCAGGGCGCGCGCGAAATCGGCGAGGCCCTGGTCGACCATCCGAAGGTGGCGCTCGTCTCCGCGACCGGTTCGACCCGGATGGGCCGGATGGTGGCGCCGCGCGTGGCGGCGCGGTTCGGACGGGTGCTGCTCGAACTCGGCGGCAACAATGCCATGGTCGTCGCGCCCTCGGCGGATCTGGCGCTGGCCGAGCGCGCCATCGCCTTCGCCGCGGTCGGGACGGCGGGGCAGCGCTGCACGACCCTGCGGCGGCTGTTCGTCCATGACGACATTTACGAGCAACTGGTGCCGCGTCTGAAGCAGGTCTGGCGCAATGTGCCGGTCGGCAACCCGCTGGAGCAAGGCACATTGGTCGGGCCGCTGATCGACGGCGCCGCCTTCGCCGCGATGCAGGTGGCGCTCGACGAGGCGCGTCGGCAAGGCGGCGCCGTCGAGGGCGGCGAAAGGCTGCTGGAGGAGATTTGGCCCAATGCCTTCTACGTCCGTCCGGCGATAGTCGAAATGCCGGCGCAAAGCGCGATCACGCTGACCGAGACCTTCGCCCCGATCCTCTACGTCATGCGCTACGCGACGCTCGACGAAGCGATCGCGGCGCACAATGCGGCGCCGCAGGGCCTCGCCTCCTCCATCTTCACCAACGATTTGCGCGAGGCGGAATTGTTCCTCTCCGCGGCCGGCTCCGATTGCGGCATCGTCAACGTCAATATCGGGCCGTCGGGGGCGGAGATCGGCGGGGCTTTCGGCGGCGAGAAGGAGACGGGCGGCGGCCGCGAGAGCGGCTCCGATGCCTGGCGCAACTACATGCGCCGCGCGACCAACACGATCAATTACAGCCGCGACCTGCCGCTCGCCCAGGGCATCGATTTCTCGATACCGTAAAAGCCGAACAGGCCGATCCTGCACCGAAACGATTTTCGCCGCTGCGCCTTCATGCTATCGGGAAGCGTCTTTTTTGGGGAGAGTGGGATGGCGCGAGCGGGTCGGGTCGAAATCTTCAGGCCGGGGCGCAATGTCGCCGCCGCTGTCTGGCTCACGCTGGCCCTGTCGATCCCGGCGGCGGCGGCGCCGTCGACGGCCCAGTCGATCAAGGTGCCCGATTATGTCGCCAGCGCGGTCGCCGATCCGTCGCGGCCGGAAGCCGACCGCAAGCTCGACGCGGACCGCAAGCCCGCCCAGCTCCTCGCCTTCGCCCGTGTCAAGCCGGGGCAGGAGGTCGGGGAATATCTGCCCGGCGGCGGCTATTATACGCGGCTGCTGAGCCAGATCGTCGGCCCGCGCGGCAAGGTCTATGCGCTGGAGACGACCAGCTGGGGCAAGGAGAATATCGCCAACACCGAGGCCGTGCTCAAGGAGCCGGGCCGGACCAACGTCGTCCTCGACCTGTCGGCGCTCGGCAGCTTCCGCCTGCCGGAGAAGGTCGACATCTTCTGGACGACGATCAACTATCACGACCTCCACGTTCCGAAATACGGCAATGTGGACATGGAGGCGTTCAACCGCGCCGTGTTCAATTCGCTGAAGCGGGGCGGCACCTATCTGATCGTCGACCACGCCGCCGCGCCCGGCACCGGCGCGACGCTCTCGCCCCGGCTCCACCGCATCGACCGCGCGACCGTGATTGAGGAAGTGAAGGTGGCGGGCTTCGTCCTGGCCGACGAAAGCGACCTGCTGCGCAATCCCGCCGACGACCACAGCAAGCCGGTATTCGATCCGTCGATCCGGACGAAGACGGACCAGTTCGTGCTCAGGTTCCGCAAGCCCTGAAGGCGGCCGGGGAACCGCCGCGGCGGCTCGTCATCTATTGATCGCCGGGCTGAAACCCCAGGGAAGTCGCGGCTGGTTACGGAGCCGTAATTTCGCTAGAGGGTGCGCAGTTCCGCGTAAAAACAGAATGGCAGGGAGAGGCCTGATGAACACCCGTACATTTGCGATGCTTTTCGGAATCGTCTTTCTGATCGTCGGCGCCGGCGGCTTCATTCCGGGGCTGACGATGATGGATATGTCGGGCCATGCCGCGGATGCCGACGTCACCATGAAGAGCATGTTCGGCTATGAGCTGAAGCTGTTCCCGGTCAACGTGCTCCACGATATCGTCCACATCCTGTTCGGCATCTGGGGCCTGCTCGCCGCGCGCAGCCTCGCCGGCGCCCGCATGTATTTCCGCGGCGTCGCCATCATCTATGCGCTGCTGACGGTGATGGGCTTCATCCCTCAGCTCAACACCACCTTCGGGCTCATCCCGCTCTACGGCAACGACATCTGGCTGCACGCATTGCTCGCCATCGTCGCGGCCTATTTCGGCTGGATGAACCGGGACAGGGCGGGCACCGCCGCCTGAGCTTTGGAAAGGACGGATCGGCCGCGCCTTTCGGCGGGCCGATTCTCCTTTTTTTTCCGCTGCTTGACGAGCGGCTTGCCGCTTGCTTCACCGCGCCTTAAGAGATGATCCTGCGTATGGCGAATGCCGTCACGCCGCCGTCGACGGCCAACGCATGCTTCAGGATCATTGAAATGCCGAGCCGCTTTCTCCTGCCCCTTCTGCTCCTCTCGGCAGCCGTTCCGGCGGCTGCCCAGAACCGGCCCTCGCCGCCGCCGCTGCCGACCGTTCCCGTGGGGGTGCCGGTTCCCGCGCCCGCGCCGGTCATGGTCTCCGGCCATTGGACGCAGCGCGATGCAGGGGACCTGCTCGCCTTCGTCGAGGGGATCGGCGCCGAGGGGCTCGATCCGGCCGATTACGCTCCGGACGCGCTGCGCATGGCGCTTGGCGGCGACGGCGCAGCGGTCGACGCGATCGCCACCCAGACCTTCCTCCGCGTCGCCTCGGACCTCTCTTACGGCCACCTCCGCGGCGACGCCCGCGTCGACTGGCACGTGCGCGACGATGCGACGACTCCGGTCGACCAGCAGGCCCTGCTCGACCGCGCTCTGTCCGGCCATATCGTGCCCGACACTTTGCGCTCGCTGCTGCCGACCCATCCCCAATATGCGGCGCTGAAGGCGCTGCTCGCGGCCACCACAGACGACAAGGCGCTGGCCGACAAGGTCCGCCTCAACCTCGACCGCTGGCGCTGGCTGCCGCGCGACCTCGGCCAGAAATATGTGATCGTCAACGTCCCCGCCTACACCGTCGCCATCGTTGCCGGCGGTCAGACGCTCAATCGCCGCCGCGCCGTCGCCGGCGCGCTCAAGACGCCGACGCCGCAGCTCAGCGCGGTGATCACCGGCGCCATCTTTAATCCCTGGTGGGAGGTGCCGACCAGCCTCAGCCATGAGGTCGCCGGCAAGAAGGGCTATGTGTCGGTGCCGAACGGCGCCGGCGTCCGTTGGCGCCAGCCCCCGGGACCGCGCAACGCGCTCGGCCGGATGAAGATGGTGATGGGCAATCCCTATGCCATCTACCTCCACGACACCAACGCCAAGCACCTGTTCGACAAGCAGGCCCGCGCCTACAGCCACTGCTGCTTCCGCACCGAGGATGCGGTCGGTTTCGCCGAAACCCTGCTCCAGGGGACGGAGTGGGATCACGAGAAGATCTACGGTACGATCGCCTCGGGCAAGAGCGTCCAGGCCAATGTCGCGACGCCGATTCCGGTCTACATCGTCTATTTCACCGTCGCCGCGACGAGCGACAAGCCCGGCTATATCAGCTATTCCGACATGTACGGACGCGACAAGCCGGCCATCGCCGTCATGAACGGCCTGCCTATGCCCGAGCCGGCGGTTGCCGCCGCGACCACCGTCACCTCGAAGCCGTCCAGGCCGGCGACGGCCGCCGTCCATCCGGCCAGAGCCGGCGCGACGACCGCCAGGCCGGCAAAGCCCGCGGCGCCGGTCACCACCGCCTCCCGCGTCGGGACGAAATAGGGCCTGCTTTCTTCGTCATTGCGACAGCCAGATCATTCGCGCCTTCGCGGGAATGACCGGCGGTGCTAGGGGCGCTCAGCCCTTGTCGGAGTCTTCCATGCGCCTCGCTGTCGCCGCCGCCTTGCTCCTCGCCGCCGCCCCTGCTTCCGCTTTGCCGCTCCACCAATTTGCCGGCCTCGCCTTGTCGCCGGACGGCGCCCGCGTCGCCACCGTCGAGAGCGACGTCGAAGCCAATGCGCCGGCGACGCCGCACGGCCATATCGTTATCCGCTCCGCCGCCACCGGCGCGGTGCTCGACAGCTTCGACCCCTGCCCGGCCTGCGCCTATTCCGGCCTGACTTTCGCCTCCGACGGTCGGCTCGTCTTCCTCGCCCGGGAAGGCGGCGCGGCGCGGCTGATGCTGGCGGCGGGCAAGATTCCGGAGACGCTCGCGACGATCGACGGCATTGCCGAGGATCCGCTTTTCTCGCCCGACGGGAAAAGGATCGCCCTGCTCGTCACCCTCGGTGCGCGCAAGGAGCGCGGCGCCACCCAGGCGGGCGTCCGCCAGGTCGGCGAGATCGGTCAGCAGAATGACGAGCAGAGGATCGCCATCGTTCCCGCCGCCGGCGGCGCGGTCACGCCCGTCTCGCCGCCCGACCGCTACGTCTACGAATATGACTGGACGCCGGACGGGCGGGGCTTCGTCGCCACCGGCGCGCTCGGCAATGGCGACAACAATTGGTGGGTGGCGGAGCTGGACGCGATCGACGCCGCGACCGGCGCCGTCCGCCGCATCGCCGCGCCGCCGATGCAGATCGACTTCCCCCGCGTCTCGCCGGACGGGCGGAGCGTAGCCTTCATCGGCGGGCTGATGAGCGATTTCGGCTCGGTCGGCGGCGACGTCTATGTCGTGCCCTTCGCCGGCGGCGTGCCGCGCGACATCACGCCTGCCTATCGCGGCAGCTTCACCTCCTTGGTCTGGGGGCCGGCGGGGCTGGCCGGCTCGGCGCTGGCCGGCGATCGCGCGGCGATCGTGCCGCTCGATCCGGCGCGCGCCCCTGGGGCCCCGGTGTGGAGCGCACCGGCCAGCATCGCCGCCGGCGAAGCGCGCTTCGCCCGCTCGGCGAGCGGCGCGGTGGTCGCGATGGTGAGCCAGGATTACGAGCATGGGCCGGCCATCTTCGCCGGGCCGCCGGCGGCGGCGCGCAAGATCAGTCGCGACAATGACGGCTGGGCGCCGCTCGTCACCGCCCGCAGCCTCAGCTGGAGGAGCGGCCCTTACACTGTCCAGGGCTGGCTGCTCGCCCCGCGCGGTGCGGCGACGGGGACGAAGGCGCCGATGATCACCGCCGTCCATGGCGGCCCGGCCGCGGCGAACGCGCCGGGCTTCGTCTGGGAGGGCGCCAATGCCGATCTGATCCGCGCCGGCTATTATCTGTTCTACCCGAACCCGCGCGGCAGCTACGGCCAGGGCGAAGCCTTCACCAGCGCCAACCGGCGCGACTTTGGCGGCGGCGACCTACGCGACATCCTCGCCGGCATCGACGCGGCCGAACGCGCCGCGCCGATCGACGACGCGCGGCTCGGCCTGATGGGCGGTTCCTATGGCGGCTTCATGGCGATGTGGGCGAACACCCGGACCAACCGCTTCAAGGCGATCGTCTCGGGCGCCGGCCTCTCCGACTGGATCAGCTATTACGGCACCAACGGCATCGACCAGTGGATGATCCCCTTCTTCGGCAAGTCGGCCTATGACGATCCCGAGGCCTATTGGCGGGTGTCGGCGATCCGCTTCATCCACCAGGCGAGGACGCCGACCTTCATCTATGTCGGCGAGCGCGACATCGAGGTCCCGCCGACCCAGTCGGTCGAATATTGGCACGCGCTGCGCGAGATGAACGTCCCCGCCAGCCTCGTCATCTATCCCGGCGAAGGCCACCGCATCCGCGCGCCGGAAAACACGATCGACGTCCGCCGCCGCACCATCGCCTGGTTCGACCGCTGGCTGGGACGGAGGTAGCGGCTTTCCCTCGCCTCTCGAGTTCGTTCAACAGAGAAACAAGGTTTTTTCCGGAGACTATGATGAAGCGCCTCGCCCCCCTCGCTGCTGCCGGCCTGCTGTCCCTTGCCGCCGCCGCCCTCGCCGCCGACGCCGGGGCGGTGACGTTCGATCCCGCCCGGCTGTCGCAGCATGTGAAAATCCTCTCCTCCGACGCCTATGAAGGGCGGGGGCCGGCGACGCCCGGCGAGACCAGGAGCGTCGCCTATATCGTCGCGCAGATGAAGGCGGCGGGGCTGCAGCCGGGCGGGCAGATGGCGGGCGGCCGCCGCGCCTGGACGCAGGACGTTCCCCTGCTCCGCGCCCAGATCGAGGGCAGCCCGCAGGTGACGCTCGCCATGGACGGGCAGCGCCGGCCGCTTCGCCAGGGCGAGGATATCGCCGTCCGCGCCGCCATGACCGGCCAGAAGCATGTGACGATCGCCGACGCGCCGCTGGTCTTCGTCGGCTACGGCGTCCGCGCGCCGGAGCGCAACTGGGACGATTTCAAGGGCGTCGACCTGCACGGCAAGATCATGGTCGTGCTCGTCAACGATCCCGATTTCGAGACGGGCCACGGCGATTTCGGCGGCAAGGCGATGACCTATTACGGCCGCTGGACCTACAAATATGAGGAAGGCGCGCGGCAGGGCGCCGCCGGCGTCATCGTCATCCACGAGCGCGACCCCGCCTCCTACGGCTGGGCGACGGTCAAGAATTCGAACACCAACACCCAGTTCGACATCGTCCGCAAGGACCCGCGCGCGGCGCACACGCCGATGGAGGCCTGGATCCAGCGCGACAATGCGGTCGCCCTGTTCCGCGCCTCCGGGCTCGACTTCGAGGCGATGAAGCGGGCCGCGCAGGGCCGCGACTTCCGGCCGGTGCCGCTCAAGGCGACGCTCAGCGCCGATTACGGCGTCGATGCGCGCATCATCACCTCGCACAATGTCGTCGGCCGGCTGCCGGGCCGGGCCCATCCCGACGAGACATTGATCTATTCGGCGCA
>JAQGLF010000064.1 GCA_028293025.1 Alphaproteobacteria bacterium | reverse complement strand
GCGGGCGGCGCCGCGCTGAGGGTCGCGCGCTGCGCCGCCGCCGGTGCGGCGAGCATCAGGGCCGCCGCGCCGACGGCTGCAAGACAGGCCGCTTTGTTCATCGCCTTCCTCCTCTCGCTGGAGCCCGAGGCTCGACAGGATAAATCCGAAGCCGGGGATTTTCTCCCCGGAAGCCGCGCTTGTCGAGCGGCCATGCTCCGCTCTAGGAGGCCGGGACAGCCCAAAAAGGGACAGACGGCCAAAAAAGGCCCGGAAGGAAGATTGCTCATGAAGCTCGACAGCTCGATCGCCGCCATCGTCACCGGCGCCGCCTCCGGCCTCGGCGAGGCCACCGCCCGCGCGCTCGCCGCCCGCGGGGTGAAGGTCGCCCTGTTCGACCGGGATGCCGAGAAGGGCGAGCGGGTCGCGGCCGAGATCGGCGGCATCTTCGCCCAGGTCGACGTGACCTCGGACGAAGCGGTCGCCGCCGGCTTCGCCAAGGCGCGCGAAGCGCACGGCCAGGAGCGGATCTGCGTCAATTGCGCCGGTGTCGCCAATGCCGCCAAGACGGTCGGCCGCGACAAGGCGACCGGCGAACCGAAACCCTATCCGATCCACCAGTTCGAGCTCGCCATCCAGATCAACCTGATCGGCACCTTCCGCGTCCTTTCCCAGTCCGCCTTCGGCATGGTCTCGCTCGATCCGCTCGAGGACGGCGAGCGCGGGCTCATCGTCAACACCGCCTCGGTCGCGGCGCAGGACGGGCAGATCGGCCAGGTCGCCTATGCCGCTTCCAAGGCGGGCGTGCTCGGCATGGCGCTGCCGATCGCCCGCGACCTCATGGGGGAAGGGATCAGGGTCAACACCATCCTCCCCGGCGTGTTCGAGACGCCGATGGTGGCGATGATGCCCCAGAACGTGAAGGACGCGCTGGCCGCGCAGGTCCCCTTCCCCAAGCGCCTCGGCCGCGCCGGGGAATATGCCCGGCTCGCCGTCTTCATGGCCGAGAATCCCTATCTCAACGGCGAATATGTGCGGCTGGACGGCGCCATCCGGATGGCGCCGCGCTGATCGGCGTCCGCTTTACGCGCGCCGAGCGCGCGGCGGCAGGCCCGATGGATTCACGCGAAGGCGCGAAGACGCGAAGCGATACCTTCAAACCGGCCCGGCGGACGCGAACGGCCGCCCAGCCGGAGACGGCTTCGAACCCTTCGCGCCTTCGCGCCTTCGCGTGAACAATCGAGCTTAGCGCCCGACGGGAATGACCCTCAGCACGACGCCGTTGCGAACGTCGATCTGGTAGACGTTGCCGGCGCCGTAGCGATAATAGACGTTGCCGCCGTCGCGGAAGCGGCCGCGATAGGCGTCCGGCACCGCGTAGAGATCGCCCGCAGCCCGGTCGCCGACCCGCAGGACATAGCCGCCGTCGTCGTCGCGGTCGGAGCCGTCGTCCCGATCGTAGCGGCTTTGGTCGCGGGCATAGCCGTCGTCGCGGCCGTACTGGCTGCCATACTGGCCGCTTCCAGAGCTGCTGTACCGGCCGCTGCCATAGCCGTTGCTGGAGGCGCCGTCATTGTAGGTGCGATTGGGGTAAGCGCCGTTGCCGCTGTTGTAAGTGCCACTGTTGTAAGTGCCACTGTTGTAGGTGCCGTTGCCGTAGGTGCCGAAACGGTCGTTATTCTGGGTCCGGTACTGGCCGCCGCCGGAGGCTCCGTAGCCATTGTTATAGGCGTTGCCGTAGGGGCGGTCGCTGTCGCTTCCCTCATTGTAGCGGTCGCCGCGGCCATAGCCCGAGGCCGAGCCTTCGGCGTCCGCGATCTCGTTGCGCAGGCCCTGCGCGCGCTGCTGGAGGTCGTTGCGCTCGCTCCTGCTGAGGCCGTCGCTGGCATAGCGCTGCTGAAGGTCGATCAGCCCGCGCAGCTGGGAGCGCAGCGCATAAGCGTCCTGGCTGGCGATGTCGCCGCGCGAGACGCCGGCGTCGATCTCCGCCCGCAGGCCCTGGATATCGGCATTGCCGCCGGCCCATTGCGCGGCGGCCGGCGAGGCGGCCGCAAGCGCTCCGAGCGCGGCCATGGTCATCATCATTCTGGTCATCGCGGTGAACTCCAAACTCGACAAGCCCCCGCCGCTGCGCCCTCAACGCTTCTCGCGCCGACAGGCTCCGCCCGCGCGGAGGCGACGCATCCTAATCCAGATTAAGGCGTTACGGTTCCGAACCAATCCGGCGGGAGCCAGCCGATGGATAGATTCTTCACCACCTGCTCGGCGCGCATCTCGACCCTGGCCGGCCAGCCCCTTGCCTTCGTCGTCGCGCTTTCGCTGATCCTGACCTGGGGCGTCACCGGGCCGCTATTCCATTATTCCGACAGCTGGCAGCTGGTGGTGAACACGGCGACGACGATCATCACCTTCCTGATGGTGTTCCTGATCCAGAACAGCCAGAATCGCGATGCGGCGGCGATGCAGGCCAAGCTCGACGAGATGCTGCGCGCCATCGACAAGGCGCGCGAGCAGTTCATCGGCATCGAGCATCTGACCGACCAGCAGATCGAGGAGATCCGCGCCGCGCTGGAGCGCGAGGTCGGCAGGGAGAAGGGCAAGCCCGGCACCGCCGACGACAGCGTGGCAAGGCTGCTGAAGCGGCGCGAGGCGCGCGGGGGCGTTACAAAAAAGTAATCGGAACGCCAGATACGGGAGAGAAAGACGCGCCTACAAGCGAGGTTGCGGAAGCCGCCGGACGTCGGCGCTTCCGGCACGACCACCAGAGTGACTTTTATCGAAACTCCCGAGTAAACTGCGCCCGGCGGCCCTCTTCGCCGGGCGTCTTGTTGGCGGGAGGGGTCCGGCGGCTTGCCTCCCTGGAGCCGCCGGACCTATCCTCCCGCCAGCCGAGGTCCGAGGAGACCCCTTTATGGGCCGCAAGATATTGCTGATCGAGGACGACCGGGAGACGGCCTCCTATCTCGTCCGCGGGCTCGGCGAGGAAGGCCATGGCGTCGAGCATGTCGAGGACGGCCGCGACGGCCTGTTCCGCGCCACCGACGGCAGCTTCGATCTCGTCATCCTCGACCGGATGGTGCCGGGCCTCGACGGCCTTTCGCTGCTGAAGGCGATGCGCGCCGCCAATGTCGAGACGCCGGTCCTGATCCTCTCCGCTCTGGCCTCGGTCACCGACCGGATCGAGGGGCTGGAGAGCGGCTCCGACGATTACCTGGCCAAGCCCTTCTCGTTCGGCGAGCTGTTGGCGCGGGTCAACGCCCTGCTCCGGCGCGGCGAGGGCAAGGCGGCGGCCGACCTCAGGATCCTGGTCGGCGATCTCGAGATCGAGCCGCTCTCCCGCGTCGTCCGCCGCGCCGGCCGGGTGATCGATCTCAAGCCGCGCGAATATCGGCTGCTCGAGTACCTCGCCCGCAACGAGGGCCGCGTCGTCACCCGGACGATGCTGCTCGAGCAGGTCTGGGACTATCATTTCGATCCGGGCACCAACGTCATCGACGTCCATGTCAGCCGCCTCAGGCGCAAGCTCGAGGAAGGCTTCGAGCGGCCGATCCTCCATACCGTGCGCGGCGCCGGCTACCGGCTGGCGGCGACCGCGTAAAAGATGCGGCTGCCGACCACCCTGCGCGTCGGCCTGCTCGCCGTCCTGCTCGCGCTCTTCTCCAACGTCGCGCTGATCGGCTTCATCCACTGGCGCACCTATGACGATTCGATCGAGGCGGTGCGCCAGCAGGTGATCGAGCAGGCCTCGGCGCTCAACGACGTCTATGCCTCGGGCGGGCGGCGCGCGCTCGACAAGGCGATCGCCGATACGCTCGCCGCCGGCGACCCACAGCTGCTTGCCGCGATCGTCGACGGCGCCGGCGCCGGCCGCATCGGCAATGTCGGCGCGATCCTCGATGTGACGCCACCGCTGAAGGCGGGCTATCGGACCGGCCCGCTTCGCTTCCGCGCCGCCGCGGCGACGACCGGCGCCGCCTATCAGCTCCGGCCGATCGACCATGGCGACTGGCTGCTGACCGGGCGCAGCCTCGGCGAGCGGGTCCGTTTCCAGCGCATCCTCGAAAGCTCGCTCGGCCTCGCGCTCGCCATCTCGGTGCTGCTCGGCCTGCTCTGCGGCCTGATCATCGCCCGCTATGTCGGCTGGCGCGTCGGCGAGATGGCCGAGGTCGCGGACGGCATCGCCGGCGGCGATCTCGCCCAGCGCGTGCCCATCTCCGGCAGCGGCGACGCCTTTGACGGCCTCGCCCGCCAGATCAACCGCATGCTCGACCGGATCGCGGCGCTGATGGAGGAGTTGCGGCTGCTGACCGACAGCCTCGCCCACGATCTGCGCTCGCCGGTCGGACGGCTGCGCGCCCGGGTCGAGGCGGCGCTGGCGGCCGGCGACGACAAGAAGCGGGACGCCCTGCTCGGCGGCGTCCTCCAGGAAGCGGATTCGCTGATGCGCATCCTGACCACGGTGCTGGAGATCGGCCGCACCGAGGCGATGGCGAGCCGCAAGCAATTCGCCCCGCTCGATCCGGCCGAGCTCGCCGGCGAGCTGGCGGAGATGTACGAACCGATCGCCGAGGAGGCGGGCTGCACCCTCCGCGTCGAGGCGGAGGCAGGGCTGCCGCCCTATCCGGGCCACCGCCAGCTCCTCGCCCAGACGTTGAGCAATCTGCTCGACAATGCCTTGAGCTATGCGCGGGGCGGCGGCGAGGTCGTGCTGATCGCGCAAATGCGGGACGGCCGGCTGCGCCTCGGCGTCGCCGATCGCGGCCCCGGTATCGCCGCCG
>JAQGLF010000051.1 GCA_028293025.1 Alphaproteobacteria bacterium | reverse complement strand
TCCGGACGCGCCGCCGGCTCACGCCATGAACATGCCGCCATTCACGTGGAGCGTCTGGCCGGTCACATAGCCGGCCTCGCGGCTGGCGAGATAGACGACCGCCGCGGCGACGTCCTCCCCCTCCCCCAGCTTGCCGGAAGGGATGCGCGTCAGGATGCTCTGCTTCTGGTCGTCGTTGAGCGCGTCGGTCATCGCCGAGCGGATCATTCCGGGCGCGACGCAATTGACGGTGATGCCGCGGCTCGCAATCTCCATCGCCAGCGACTTCGACATGCCGATCAGCCCCGCCTTCGACGCGGCATAATTCGCCTGGCCGGGATTGCCGGTGGTGCCGACCACCGACGTGATCGAGACGATCCGCCCGTGCCGCGCCCGCATCATCGGCCTCAGCGCCGCGCGGGCGAGCCGGAAGGCGGCCTCGAGGTTGACTCGGATCACGTCCGACCATTCCTCGTCCTTCATCCGCATGGCGAGGTTGTCGCGGGTGACGCCGGCATTGTTGACGAGGATGTCGAGCCGGCCGCCGAGCGCCTCGACCGCCCGCGGCACCAGCGCGTCGACCGCGGCGGCGTCCGAGAGGTTGGCGGGAAGCACGACCGGATCGCCGCCAAGCTCGGCCGCGACCGCCTTCAGCGCCTCCTCGCGCGTGCCGGACAGCGCCACCCGCGCCCCCTGCCCCGCGAGCGCCGCCGCGATGGCCGAGCCGATCCCGCCGGATGCGCCGGTGACGAGGGCTGTCATTCCAGTCAAATCAAACATCCACTCACCTCCGTCATCCCGGCGGATGCCGGGATCTCAGCTAGGACACGGCACTGCACGACGAGACCCCGGCCTTCGCCGGGGTGACGCCGTGGGGCGTTAAATCTCCTTCACCAGCGCGTCGATGTCGTCCATCGTCATGACGCTGGTCGCCTGCGCGTCGGGGGCGATGCGCTTCACCATCGGCGAGAGCACCTTGCCGCCGAATTCGACGAAATGACTGACGCCTGCCGCCGCCATCGCGGCGATGCTCTCGCGCCAGCGGACCATGGCCGTGACCTGCTCGACCAGCAGGCGGCGGATCTCGTCCGGGTCCTGAACCGCGGCGGCGGTGACATTGGCGTAGAGCGGCACGGCCGGCGGGACGATGCGGGCGTCGGCGAGCGCCTGCTCCATCGCCCGCGCCGCCGGTTCCATCAGCGGCGAGTGGAAGGGCGCCGAAACCGGCAGCAGCACCGCCCTCTTGGCGCCTTTCTCCTTGGCGATGTCGAGCGCGCGCTCGACCGCGCCGCGATGGCCCGAAATCACCACCTGGGTCGGATCGTTGTCGTTGGCGATCGTGCACACCTCTCCCTGCGCCGCCGCCTGGGCCACCTGCTCGGCGATCTCGAGGCTGGCGCCGAGCAAGGCGGCCATCGCCCCCTGCCCCACCGGCACCGCCGCCTGCATCGCCTTGCCCCTCAGCTTCAGCAGCCGCGCGGTGGTGGCGACGTCGAACGATCCCGCCGCCGCCAGTGCGCTATATTCGCCGAGGCTGTGGCCGGCGACGAAATCCGCCTTGCCGATGTCGATCCCCGACGTCCGGAACGTCGCCAGCGCATTGGCCATGATCGCCGGCTGCGCATTCTCGGTCAGCGTCAATTCCTCGATCGGCCCCTCGGCCATCAGCCGCGCCAGATTCTGGCCGAGCGCGTCGTCCACCTCCTCGAACAGCCGCCGCGCAACCGGGCTCGCCTCGGCGAGCGCCCTGCCCATGCCGACCGCCTGGCTCCCTTGGCCGGGGAAGATGAATGCGCGCATCTTTCTCCTCCTGTTGCGCGGCGGCGTACGAAGCGCGTCCGGCAGGGTCAACCCGCCGGAACTTGTCCCATCCGTCCCGGTTGTAGCGGCGATCGTCCACCGCAGCCGGAGAAACAGCCATGAACCGCAAGACGTTGCTTGCCCTCCTCATCGTCCCGTTCGCCGCGACCAGCGCGCTCGCCGTGCCGGCGCCGGCCTTCCTGAAGAGCGCCGCCCAAGGCGATCAGTCGGAGGTGACGCTCGGCAATCTCGGCGCCCAGCGCGGCGCGTCCGCCGGCGTGCGCGACTATGGCCGCAAGCTCGCCGCCGATCACGGCGCCCATCTGACCAAGGTCCAGGGGCTGGCCGGCCGCCTGCACGTGCGCCTTCCCGGCGGGATGAAGCCCGACGCGCGCGCCATGTACCGGCGCCTGCAGGCCCTGCGCGGCGGCGCCTTCGACCGCGCCTTCGCCCAGCATATGGTCATGGACCATCGGACCGACATCGCTGCCTATCAGGCGCAGGCCCGCAGCGGCGATCGCGACACCGCCGCCCTGGCCCGCGACACCCTGCCGACCCTGCGCGAGCATCTGCGCATCGCCGAGGGCCTGAGCCGCTAGAGCATTGCGCGAAAAGGCGGATACCGGCTTTTCGCAAACAGCAGTGCGGCAACAAATGCTGATGGAGCAATAGGCGATTCAATCCGATCGCCCATTGCTCCAAGCCTCGCCACTCTTGTGTTTTCCCGCCGGGACGCTATGTGCCGGCTCTCCGGGGCGGAGCGGGCGAAAGCTTCTCCGGCCCCGGTTTGCATTGAGACGACAGCCGGAGGGGCGTCCGCAACGGGCGGCGCCAGCGATCGGCCAAGAGAAGGAATAAGCGCATCATGCCGCTTTACGAGCATGTATTTCTTGCGCGCCAGGACCTGGCCCAGGCCCAGGTGGACGCGCTGGCGGAGACCGCCACCAAAATCATCGAGGACAATGGCGGCAAAGTCGCCAAGACCGAGACCTGGGGCCTCCGCTCGCTCGCCTACCGGATCGCGAAGAACCGCAAGGCCCATTATGTCATGCTCGATTTCGACGCGCCGGCTCCGGTCGTCGCCGAGCTCGAGCGCCAGACCCAGATCAACGAGGACGTCATCCGCTACATGACCCTGCGGGTGGACGCCCACGAGCAGGGCCCGTCGGCGATGATGCGCCGCAACGAGCGCAGCGAGCGTGGGGATCGCGGCGACCGCGGCGATCGTGGCGACCGCCCGGGCCGCGGCGGAGATCGCGGCGACCGCGGTGACCGCCCTGAGCGCAGCGGCCGCAGCCGCGATGAATTCGAAGCTTAAGAGAGAAGGATAAGGTCTTATGGCACGCCCATTTTTCCGCCGCCGCAAGTCCTGCCCTTTCTCGGGCAAGGACGCTCCCGTCATCGATTACAAGGACGTTCGTCTGCTTCAGGGATTCGTCTCCGAGCGCGGCAAGATCGTCCCCAGCCGCATCACCGCGGTGTCGGCCAAGAAGCAGCGCGAGCTCGCCCAGGCGATCAAGCGCGCGCG
>JAQGLF010000037.1 GCA_028293025.1 Alphaproteobacteria bacterium | reverse complement strand
TCGGTTTCCTGGGCATGGCCCGGGATGAAGAGACCCTGGACATCATCACCTACGCCGAGCGCCTCCCCGAGGACCTCACGGACCGCCAGATCTTCGTGCTGGACCCCATGCTGGCCACAAGGCTTACCCCTTCGACCAGCATATGGGCGAGGCGCGGAGACAAAGGCAGGCGGGCGATCGCCTGGCCGTGGGACGTCGGACGGCCCTGCGCATCGATCGCGCCGAGCGCGAGGAGGCGCCGGCGCGCCTCCTCGACCGCCGCGGCGGGGGGCGGATCGAGCCAGCGCAGGCTGCGCGGATCGGCGACCCCCCACAAGCCGCAGTCGAGGAGGAGAGCGCTGAGGTCCGCCTCGAGGATTTCGGGCGGATCGAAGCGGGGCAGGCCCGCATTCGCCGCCGCTTCCCAGAGGCGGTAGACATGGCCCGGCCCCTGGCGGCCGGCGCGGCCGGCGCGCTGGGTGACGGCCGCCTGGCTGGCGCGTTCGGTGACGAGGCGGGTCATGCCGGCGCCGCGATCGTAGCGCGGGCGGCGGGCTAGGCCGCTGTCGACGACGATCCGCACGCCGTCCAGCGTCAGGCTGGTCTCCGCGATCGCGGTGGCCAGCACGATCTTGCGGCGGCCGGCGGGCGGCGCGGCGATGGCGGCGCGTTGCGCGGCCGGCTCGAGGCTGCCGTGCAGGCGATGGAGGTCCGCCGGTAGCCCCTCCAGCCGCTCCGCCGTCCGCTCGATCTCGGCGACGCCGGGAAGGAAAGCGAGCAGGCTCCCTTCATTCTCGCCGAGCGCGCGGCGGATGGCCGCCGCCATCTCGTCCTCGATCCTCTTCTCCGCCGAGCGGCCGAGATGGCGGATCTCGATCGGAAAGCTGCGCCCCTCGCTCTCGATCACCGGCGCGCCGCCCATCAACGCGGAGAAGCGCTCGCCGTCGAGCGTCGCCGACATTGCCAGCAGCCGCAAATCTGGCCGCAGCGCCGCTTGCGCGTCCAAAGCGAGGGCGAGGCCGAAATCGCTGTCGAGGCTGCGCTCGTGCACCTCGTCGAACAAAACCGCCGAGATGCCGGCGAGTTCGGGATCGGCCTGGATGCGGTTGCGGAAGATGCCTTCGGTGAGGACCAGGATGCGGGTACGGGTGGAGCGCCGCGTGTCTAGCCTCGTCGCATAACCGATCGTCTCGCCCACTTTCTCGTTCGCCAGCTCCGCCATCCGTTCGGCGGCGGCGCGGGCAGCGAGGCGGCGCGGCGAGAGGAGCAGGATCTCGCCGGTGCACCAGAGTTCGTTGAGCAAAACGGGAGCGACGGCCGTGGTCTTGCCGGCGCCGGGTGGGGCGACGAGCACGGCGTTCGACTGCTCGCGCAGGGCAGCGAGGAGCTGTGGGAGAACCCCCAGGACGGGCAGAGCCATCAAAAGCTTTCGTTCGTCCCGAGCGAAGTCGAGGGGCGTTGGCACGGACTCATCGCGCCCCTCGACTACGCTCGGGACGAACGAATCTCAATTCGGGCAGGCGGGTTAATAAGCCCGCGCCACTGCGAATTCGGCCGCTTCCGCCAAGGCTGCCTTGGCCTTGCCGGAGGGCAGCGGCCCGAGCGCATCGATCGCGCGCTGGGCGTAGGTGCGGGCGCGGGCAATGGTGTCGTCGAGGGCGCCGCGCGCGCGGAGCAGGCCGATCGCCTGCGCGAGCTCCTCGTCGCCGGCGCGGACGCCCTCCATCGCCTCGCGCCAGAAAAGCCGCTCCTCGTCGTTGCCGCGGGCATAAGCGAGGATCACCGGCAGCGTCACCTTGCCGTCGCGGAAATCGTCGCCGACGCCCTTGCCCATGGTTTCGGCGTCGGAGGCATAGTCGATCGCGTCGTCGATCAGCTGAAAGGCGATGCCGAGGTTGCGGCCGTAGCAATCGAGCGCCTGCTCGACCTCCTCCTCGCGCTCGGCGATGATCGCGGCGATGCGGCAGGCGGCGGCGAACAGGGCCGCGGTCTTGGCGCCGATGATATCGAGATAATGGTCCTCGCCGGTCTCGATCCGCCGTTGCGTCGTCAGCTGGTCGACCTCGCCCTGGGCGATCACCGCCGAGGCGCGCGAGAGGATCTTCAGCACCTTGAGGCTGCCGTCCTCGACCATCAGTTCGAAGGCGCGGGAGAAGAGGAAGTCGCCGACCAACACGCTCGCCGGATTGCCCCAGATGATGTTGGCGGTGCGCCGGCCGCGGCGCAGGCCGGAGCCGTCGACGACGTCGTCGTGGAGCAGGGTCGCGGTGTGGATGAACTCGACCGCGGCGGCGAGCCGGTGGTGGCGGGTGCCGGGGTAATCGAGCAGCCGGGCGCAGGCCAGGGTCAGCATCGGCCGCATCCTTTTGCCGCCACCTGCGATCAAATGGCCGGCAAGCTCCGGGATCAACGCGACTTCGCTCTGCATCCGGTCGAGGATGACGCTGTTGACGCGGTTGAGGTCGGCGGAAACGAGCTGGATCATCGGGTCCAGCGACGGCGCGCGGACGGGGCCGAGCGAGTGGATCGTAGCGCTCATGTCGCGGCGCCTCTGCGCGGTCGCGGTGCGAAAGGCAAGGGCGCGGCGATGTCCTGCGGCTCGGTCAGCGGCACAAAGGCAGCTTGAGCCGCGCCAGCAGGCCGCCCAGATCCTCGCTCTCCTCGAGGCGGATCGATCCGCCGTAAATCTGGGCGACGTCGCGGACGATGGCGAGGCCGAGGCCGGTGCCGGGCTTGCCGGTGTCGAGCCGCGCGCCGCGGTCGAAAATGCCGTCCCGTTCCCCGGCGGGGATGCCGCGGCCGTCATCCTCAACCTCGACCTCGACGCATTCCGGGGTCCGCTTCACCGTCACGAAGACGCGGCCGCCGCCATATTTGGCCGCATTCTCGATCAGATTGCCGAGCATCTCGTCGAGATCCTGGCGCTCGACCCGCACCGCCGCATTCTTGTCGCCGGCGAGGTCGACCGTGACATTCTCGTACAGCCGCGACACCGCCCGTTCGACCGCCTCGAGCGACGGCCAGACGCCGGAGCGCGCCTGGGCGGAGGCACGGCGGCCGACCGCGCGGGCGCGGGCGAGATGATGATCCACCTGCCGGCGCATCGTCGTCGCTTCGCGGCAGACGGTGTCGGCAAGGTCCGGGGCCTGGGCCGTCGCCGCATTGGTGATCACGGTCAGCGGCGTCTTCAGCGCATGGGCGAGGTTGCCGGCGTGGCGGCGGGCTTCCTCGGCCTGGACCTCATTATGCTCGAGCAGCGCATTCAGCTCCTCGGTCAGCGGCTCGATCTCGCCGGGGAAGCGTTCCTCGATCCGCGACGTCGCGCCCGACCGGATCGAGGCGATGGCGCGGCGGACGCGGCGCAAGGGCCAAAGGCCGTAAAGGGCCTGGAGCGCACCGAGGAAGATCAGGCCGAGGCCGAGCGCGCCGAACGAGCGGACCATCGTCCTGCGCAGCACCGAAATCTCGGCGTCGAGGCCGTCCCGGCTCTGCGCCACCTGGAAGCGCCAGCGCAAAGTCGATCCCGGCAGCTGCACGTCGCGTTCGACGATCCGCAATGTCTCGCCGGGAAATTCGTCGCTGTTGTAGACGTGTGCCGTGGAATCGCGATGCTCGGTCCGCACCCTGAGCTTCCGATCCCAGAGCGAGCGCGACGACCATTCGAAATCGGGCCGGCGACGGGTGACCTCGGGCTGGGACGGGCTGATCTGGAAGTAGAGGCCCGAATTCGGCTCGAGGAACCGCTGGTTCGCGGGCTGGCGGGAGAGCAGCACCTCGCCGTCGGGCCCGATCTCGGCGGAGGCGATCAGGGCGGTCAGCACATAATCGAGCTGGTCGTCGAAATTGCTGGTGATGGCGGAGGTCAGGACCCGGTCGAGGGCGAAGCCGCCGACGCCGAGCAGCAGCACGATCCACAAGGTTGAGATGCCGATCATCCGGCGGATGATCGAGCCGGTGCCGCGGGGCCGCGGCCGGCGGATCAGGATCCAGACGAGCCGGAGCAGGGCAATCGTGCCGGCGGCGACGAAGCCGAGGACGACCCATTCCGGCCGGTCCCGCAGCATGATGCCCGCCCCGAAACAGGCTGCCGCGAGAAGGAGCGTGAGCCCGATCTCGACCGGTTGGGACAGGCGGGGCGCGATCTTCAAGGCATCAGGCAGTCGCGGAGACGGAGCAGGCCATCACTGCGTCCGCGGCTCTTCCAGCGAATAGCCGAGGCCGCGGATGGTGGTGATGACGTCGGGCCCGAGCTTCTTGCGGATGCGGGTGACGAACACTTCGATCGTGTTCGAATCTCGGTCGAAATCCTGGTCGTAGATATGCTCGATCAGCTCCGTCCGCGACACGACCTTGCCCTTGTGGTGCATCAGGTAGGAGAGCAATTTATACTCCTGCGCGGTGAGCTTCACCGGCTCCCCGTCCAAAGTCACCTTGCCCGACCGGGTGTCGAGCCGCACGTCGCCGGCGGTGAGCTCGGACGAGGCATTGCCCGAGGCGCGGCGGATGAGGGCGCGCAGCCGGGCGGTCAGCTCCTCGGTCTGGAACGGCTTGGCGAGATAGTCGTCGGCGCCGGCATCGAGGCCCGCCACCTTGTCCGACCAGCTGTCGCGGGCGGTGAGGACGAGGACCGGCACCACCATTCCCTCCTTGCGCCAGCGGTCGAGGACGGTGAGGCCGTCGACCTCCGGCAGGCCGAGATCGAGGATGATGGCATCGTAGCTCTCGGTCGAGCCGAGATAATGGCCGTCCTCGCCGTCGGTGGCGAGGTCGACGGCATAGCCGGCGCCCTCCAGCGTCGCCCGCAGCTGGCGGCCGAGATTGGGCTCGTCTTCGACGATCAGGACCCGCATCTGATTCCCCTCTGGCTGATGGCGACGGATTCTAGCGGTCCAACCGGCGCCTTTGCCAATGGTTTCATCGCCGGTACGTTCTAAATCCGACAATCGCGGCATTTGAGCGGCACCGGAGCTGGAAATCAGAAGCCGGAACGGGCGATGATCTCGCCGGTCCGCGCATCGACGTCGATCCAGACGACCTGCGATCCGCGCATGAACTTGAGGCGGTAGCGGGCGGCTTCGGCGTCGAGCTCGGGGCCGAGATAGTCGAAGCCCGGCAGACGCGGGACGATCCGCGCCTCGATCGCGCGCAACGGCATGAAGCGGCCGTCCCGCGTGCCGCGGAAAGCGACGTCCTGGTCGCGCGGACGCGGCGGATGCGCGCCGGCCGGCGCCGCGGCGGCGAGGCAGCAGGCCATGCAGGCGAGGAGGCGGAAACGGACCATGACTTCTTCGACTTTTTTCAACGAGTTCCCGGCTGCCATAAGCGCCCGCCATTGAATAGCCCATGAATGCGGCGGCGAGCGCGGCCATGACCGGGGGAGCCGCGGCCGAGGCTTCCAGCCGCGGCGGCGCATCGCCCGAAAAGCACCGGCGGTCGGCTTTTCGCTTGGATTCGCGGCGCCGGCCGTGCTGTGGCCGCCGGGAAACATGGCGGAGCGCAAGATGCGGCCAATCTTTCTGGGTGCCTCGCTGGGGGCGGCGGCCGCGGCGATGGCCCTGGCCGGCTGC
>JAQGLF010000029.1 GCA_028293025.1 Alphaproteobacteria bacterium | reverse complement strand
GTCGGTCCGGAAGTTGCAATTGTCGCGCAGGAACTGGTCGATCAGATAGCCATTGGCGGCATGGAGCTGGACGCCGTCGAAGCCGGCCGCGATCGCATAAGCGGCGGCGCGCGCATAATCGCCGAGCAGGCCGGAAATCTCGTCGACCCGCAGCGGCCGCGCCTCGGCATAAGGCTGGCGCCCCTCATAGGTATGGGCCTTGTGGGGTGCGGTGGTGGCGGAGGCGGAGACAGGCGCCGCGCCGCCGAGAAAGCTTGGATGGACGACCCGGCCCATATGCCAGAGTTGGCAGAAGATCCGCCCGCCCGCCTCGTGCACCGCCGCGACCACCGGCTTCCACGCCTCCATCTGCTCCTGGGTCCAGATGCCGGGCGCATAGGGCCAGCCTAGGCCCTGCCGGCTCATTCCCGTCGCCTCGGTGACGATCAGGCCCGCCGAAGCGCGCTGCCGGTAATAGTCGATCATCAATTCGGTCGGCACATGCTCGCGCGTGGCGCGGCCGCGGGTGAGCGGCGCCATGACGATTCGATTGGGGCAAAGGATGGCGCCGAGCTGGATGGGATCGAAGAGCGAGGGCATGAAGCTTCCTTGACGCGGACCGGGAGCGCGCCCTAGCGGCTCTCGCTCTCCAATGCAGCAGCCAATCCCTCCGCCCGCCGCGCCGCAAGGCCGTTACGCCTTCCCGGCACTGATCGCCGGCAATCTGGTACTCGCGCTCGGGCCGTGGATGGTGCGGCTCGCCGATGTCGGCCCGGTCGCCTCCGGTTTCTGGCGGATGGGCCTCGCCGTGCCGTTGCTCCTGCTGCTTGCCCGCCATCAGGCGGGTCCGAAGCTCGCGCCGAGCCGCGGCCTCGTCGTGCTCCTCTCACTTGCCGGCCTGTTCTTCGCCGCCGACCTCGCCGCCTGGCATGTCGGCATCCGCATGACCAAGCTCGCCAATGCCAGCCTGTTCGGCAATTCCTCCAGCATCCTCCTCGTCATTTACGGCTTCCTGCGCCTCAAGCGGCTGCCGCGTCCCGTCCAGGCCGCAGCCCTCGCCTGCGCCGCGATCGGCGCGGCCCTTTTGCTCGGATCGAGCTGGGAAATGTCGCCCGAGCATTTTACCGGCGATCTGTTCACCATGCTCGCCGGCCTTTTCTACACCTTCTACCTGATCGTCGTGGACCGGGCGCGCAGGGTGATGAAGCCGATGCCGGTCCTCGCCATCGCCACCACCGCCGGCGCCCTGCCGCTGCTGCTCTTCGCCTTGCTCGTCGGCGATCAGGTCGCGCCGCACGACTGGGCGCCGCTCGTCGCCCTCGCCTTTGGCAGCCAGGTGATCGGCCAGGGGCTGCTCGTCTACGCGGTCGGCTATTTGTCGCCGGTGGTGGTCGGCCTCGGCCTCCTCGCCCAGCCGGCCGCGGGCGCCGTCATCGGCCGCCTCGTCTATGGCGAGACGATGAGCCTCGCCGATTGGGCGGGCGCGATCCTGATCGGAGGCGCCCTGATCCTCATCCGCCTGCCCGAGCGGACGCCGCCGCTTGCATCCAAAGCGGCGGAGGATCATTCTTAGGCCATGGCGACCATGGCCGATCCCGCGCCCACGGAAATGACGCTCGACGAGCTGCGCGCCGCGCTGGCGCCGCGCATCGCGCCCAATGCCGTATTCGACGGCTGGAGCGACAAGGCGCTGGCCATGGCCGCCGCCGAATTGGGCGTGCCGGCGCCCCGCGCCCGCCTCTGCTTCCCCGGCGGCGCGAGCGAGATGATCGACGCCTGGTTCGACGCGATCGACCGCGCCGCCGCCGCCGCTTTCCCGCTCGAACGGGTCGAGGCGATGAAGATCCGCGAGCGGATCCGCGAGATCGTCATGTTCCGGCTGGAGCTGGTCCAGCCGCAGAAGGAGGCGCTGCGCCGGGCGCTCGCCATCCTTGCCCAGCCGCAGAATCTGGCGCGCGCCGCGCGGCTCGGCTGGCGCGCCGCCGACCGGATGTGGCGGATCGCCGGCGACCGCGCGACCGACTTCAACCATTACAGCAAGCGCGTCATATTGATGGGCGTCTACGGCTCCACCACCCTCGTCTATCTCGACGACGGCAGCGACGGCCTCGCCGCCACCCGCGCCTTCCTCGATCGCCGCATCGACGACGTCATGCGGTTCGAGAAAGTGAAAGCGAGCTGGCGCGGCAGCCGCGAACGCCTTCCCTCCCTCAGCCGCTTCCTCGGGCGGCTGCGCTACCCGGCGGTGTAGACGATGAAAGACGCACAACCCGCGGAAAAACCGAGATGGCCGCTCTGGCTCGGCCTGTTCGTCGCTTTGGGCAGCGTCGCGACGGTCGGCTATGCTTTCTACGAGAGCTTGTGGGGCTGAGGTGCGCAAGGTCACCGAGATCGCCAGCTACCACGCCCATATCTATTTCGATCCCGCGACCGGCCGCGAGGACGCGCTGGCGATCCGCGAAGCGGCGGCCGAACGCTTTGCCGCCCGCATGGGCACGATCTGGGACAAACCGGTCGGGCCGCACAGCCGCGCCATGTACCAGATCGCCTTCGAGCCCGGCCTGTTCGCCAGCCTCGTCCCCTGGCTGATGCTCAACAATCGCGGCCTTTCGATCCTCATCCACCCCAACACGACCAACCAGAAGCGGGACCATCTGCTCGACGCCGTCTGGATCGGCCCGCCGCTGCCGCTCGACGGCGAAATGCTGCCGGAGGAGAGCGAGGCGGAGCTGGCGGGCGCGGTGAATACGACTCCGACGCTAAACCCCTGACGGATCAGGGGCGGTCCATTTGCTCGATCGTCGCGATCAGCGGCGGCTCGCCGCGCATCGCGGCGGCGACCTGCTCGACCCGCTCCATCGCACGCAGCAGATTGGCGCCGGCGAGCCCGGCCAGATCCGCGTCGCTCCAGCCGCGCCGGGCCAGCTCGCGGAACAGGGCCGGATATTTGTCGACGCCTTCCAGGCCTTCGGGATGGGTGCCGTCGATGCCGTCGAAGTCCGAGCCGATGCCGACATGGTCGACGCCGGCGATCTGCCGGATGTGGTCGATATGGTCCGCGACCTCGGCAAGCGTCGCGGCCGGCTCCGGATGGGCGGAATCCCAGGCGTCGAGCGCCGCCTTCCGCCGCTCGGGCTGGCCGGCATAAAGCGCCTTCAGCCGCGCCTCTTCCGCCGCCCGGTCGGCGGCGCGATGGCCATAGGCCTCCGAGACGAAGCCCGGGTAGAAATTGGCCATGACGACTCCGCCATTGGCGGCGACGAGCCGAAGCACGTCGTCGGGGACGTTGCGCGGATGGTCGCGCACCGCCCGCGCGCTCGAATGGGAGAAGATGACCGGCGCCCTGGTCTCGGCCAGCGCCTGCCGCATCACCTCCGCCGAGACGTGGCTCAGATCCACCATCATGCCCAGCCGGTTCATCTCGTGGACGATCGCCTTGCCGAACGGAGTCAGTCCGTGATGGACCGGATCGTCGGTCGCCGAATCGACGAAATCGTTGTTGCTGCTGTGGCTGAGCGTCATGTAGCGGGCGCCGAGCGCGTAGAACATGCGCAGGGTTGCCGGCGAATTGCCGATCTGGTGGCCGCCCTCGACGCCGATCAGCGAGGCGATCTTCCCCGCTTTCTCGATCCGGCGGATGTCGGCGGCGGTCGAGGCCAGCTCGAGCCGGTCCGGATAGCGGGCGACCATGCGGCGGACGATGTCGATCTCCTCGAGCGTCGTCTGCACCGCCTCCGGGCCCTTCAAGGTCGTCGGGATCCAGACCGACCAGAATTGGGCGCCGACATGGCCGGCCTTCATTCGGGCGAGGTCGGTCTGCAGCGGATGATTGAGCCGCGACGTGTCGGCATCGAGGTCGAGCGGCATGCGCCAGAGATCGTATTTCTCCCGGATCTCCCACGGCAGGTCGTTATGACCGTCGATGATGGGCGTCGCGCTCAGCACCCGCTCGACGCGCCGGTCGAGCGCATCTCCGGCGGGATCGGCGGCGAGGGCGGGCGTGGCGGAAGCGAAAGCGGCGAACGCCAGCAGGATAGGCTGCTTCATCGAAAATCCCCTTTGCCGGCGGAGAGTAGAGGATCGGCCGCGCTTGCCAAGATCGTTTGGGCCCTGGCCCCTTGACTTCCCGCGTCGGCTGGCGAGTTTGTGCGCTCCTTGACGAGGGACCGCCATGCGCCTCTTTCTCGCTTCCCTGATTGCCGCAGTAGCCGCCACCATGACCTCCGCTTCCGCCCAGCCCCCCGCCGACGATCCCTATCTGTGGCTCGAAGACGTATCCGGCGCGCGCGCGATGGACTGGGTCAATTCGCACAATGCCAGGGCGCAGGCGGTGCTCGAGGCCGATCCGCGCTACCAGGCTTATTTCGGCGAGGCGCTGGCGATCGCCCAGGCGAAGGACCGCATCCCCTTCGGCCGCTTCGTCGGCGGCCAGGTCTACAATTTCTGGCAGGATGCCGATCATGTCCGCGGCGTCTTCCGCCGCACCAGCCTCGCCGATTACCAGAATGCGCAGCCGGCCTGGCAGAACGTGCTCGACCTCGACGCCCTCGCCGCCACCGAGAAGGCGAACTGGGTCTATAAGGGCGTCGATTGCGCCCGGCCGGCCGAGCGGCGCTGCCTCGTGAGCCTCTCCGACGGCGGCGAGGATGCGGTGACGGTCCGCGAGTTCGACCTGCCGAGCGGCCGCTTCGTCGACAATGGCTTCGTCCTTCCCAAGGGCAAGCAGAGGATCGACTGGGAGGACGAGGACACATTGCTCGTCAGCCGCGAATGGACTCCCGGCCAGCTCGGCCGCACCGGCTATCCCTATATCGTCAAGCGGCTGAAGCGCGGCCAGCCGCTCTCGGCCGCGGTCGAGATGTTCCGCGGCGACCCCGGCGACGGCGGCTACGGCGTCACCCCCTATGTCCTGCGCGACGCCCAGAACCGCACGCTCTCGGTGGTCGTCCGGCCGCTCGATACCTTCCGCGCGGAAACCTATATTTTGGGGCCGAACGGCGCGCAGCGCGTCGCCATCCCGGCCAAGGCCAATCTCTCCGACATGGTCGCCGGCCGCGTCATCATCCAGAGCCAGGAGGAATGGACTCCGGCCGGCAGCCCCGCGGCCTTCCCCGCCGGCTCCCTGCTCTCGGTCGACCTCGCCCAGCTCAAGGCCGATCCGGCCCATCCCAGGCCCACGCTCATCTACACGCCGGGCCCGCGCGAGGCGCTCGAGGGCGCCACCGCCTCGCACGGCGTGCTGCTCGTCTCTACCCTCGACAATGTCCGCGGCCGTACCCTGCTCTTCACCCCAGGCCCCAACGGCACCTGGCGCCGCGCGGCGCTGGCGCTGCCCGATAATTCGACCGTCGGCGTGGTCGATGCGAGCCGCAGCGACGACCGCGCGCTCGTGTCGGTGACCAACTTCCTGACCCCGCCTTCGCTCTGGCTCGCCGACGCCGCCACCGGCGAGGCACGGCAGATCAAGGCGCAGCCGCCGAAGTTCGACGCCTCCAACCTCGTCGCCGAGCAGCATGAGGCCGTCTCGTCCGACGGCACCCGCATCCCCTATTTCCTCGTCCACCGCCGCGACCTGAAGCTCGACGGCAACAACCCGACCCTGCTCTATGCCTATGGCGGCTTCGAGGTCAGCCAGACGCCGAGCTATTCGGCCGGAACCGGCAAGCTCTGGCTGGAGCGCGGCGGCGTCTATGCCCTCGCCAACATCCGCGGCGGCGGCGAGTTCGGGCCCAAATGGCACGAGGCGGGGCTCAACACGAAGCGCCAGGTCATCTACGACGATTTCGCCGCCGTCGGCCGCGACCTCATCGCCCGCCGCGTCACCAGCCCGCGCCGGCTCGGCATCCGCGGCGGCTCAAATGGCGGGCTGCTGATGGGCGTCGAGTTCACCCAGCATCCCGAGCTCTGGCACGCGGTGGTGATCGACGTGCCCCTGCTCGACATGATCCGCATCTCGAAGATCGCCGCCGGCGCCTCCTGGGAGGGCGAATATGGCAGCATCGATGATCCGGCGGTCCGCGCCTTCTGGGAGAAGACTTCGCCCTATCAGAATCTGCGCCGCGGAATCGCCTATCCGACGCCCTTCATCTTCACCACCACCAAGGACGACCGGGTCGGCCCGCAGCACGCCCGCAAATTCGCGGCGCGGATGGAGGAGATGGGCCTGCCCTTCCTCTATTACGAGAATACGGAAGGCGGCCATGCCGCCGGCGCCAACCTCCGCCAGACCGCCCACACCCAGGCGCTGGAGATGATCTACCTCACCCGCATGCTGATGGACGAGACGCCGGGCGCGGTCGCGGGGACGCGCTAACGCGACCTATCCGGCGACACCGGGAATCGGGCCAGGGCCGGACCCTAGTACGAACCCGGCAAATTGCGCTGCTGAACGCTCGGGCGGTCCGGCATCAGCAGCTCGCGCGGCTCTTCCCGCTGGCCCTGCGCCGTGATGCCGCCGCCGGCGGTGATCGGCGTGCAGCTCGCGCCGCCCAGATAGTCGAGCGCGGCGCGGGTCGAGGCTTCCTGCGGATCGCCCATCGGGTGGGCGATATCGTCCCCCGCCTGGCAGGCGACGTCCATGCGGCTGGCCAGGCCGGCGAAATAATCGCCCTGATGCGCGGCATTCTGGAGGGCGAAAGCGATGATCCGGAAACGGTCGTCGCACGCCGACTGGTCGACTGCGATCTGGCCGACCGGCTTGCCGAACGTGTTGGCGCCGATCAGCGCCTCGTTGGCGCGGAAATAGGGCAGCATCGCATTGACCATCAGCTCGCTCGCCGAGGCGGTCGCGGCCGTGGTGATGAAGGCGATGCGGGTCGGCGCCGCCGATTCCGGCTGACGGGTGAAGAAATGGCTGGTGTTGTTGGCGGCCTTTTCCGGCCGGAAGGTCAGCGAGTCGAACAGGTCGCTGGACGCGCGGTTGCCGCCGAGCAGGTCGCCGAACAATTCCGCGACCGAGATCAGGCCGCCGCCATTGTAGCGCATGTCGATCACGAACTCGGTGACGCCCTGCGCCCGGAAGCTGGCGAAGGCGTCGCGCAGCGGCTGGTTCGCGTTGAGGATGAAGCTGCGCAGATTGATGTAGCCGATTTTCTTGCCGTGATCCGCGATCACCTCGGCGCCGTAACGCGGCGACACCGGCTGGAGATCGAAATTCGCCTTGGTGACGAGGAGGTCTCGGGTGCCGCCCGCATCCCTCACCCGGAGCAGACGGGTGAGGCCCGCATTGCTGGGGCCGATCGCGTCGTTGAGCGCCTGCGCGCCGCCTGCGGCGAGGATCTCGCTCACCGGCTTGAGGTCGCCGGCGCTGGTGCCGATGGCGAGGATCTCGGTGCCGCGGTCGATGCCGGCGGCCAGCGCCGGCGCGCCTTCGAACGCCTCCATGATGAACACCCGCCGCGCCGCGAGGTCCGTCGACAGGCGGACGCCGAGGCCGGCGGTGCTGCCCGAATTGTTGAATGCATTCTCCTGCGCGATGGAGGTCAGGAAGGTGAAGAAACGGTCGCGCCCCTGCGCGCGGGCCGTTGCGGTCAGCGCGTCGATATAGTCTTCGACCGTGGCATAGGGCGTCGGATCGAGGCTGGCCGGCAGCGTCTCGGGAAAGAGATACCATTCGCGCAGCTGGGCGAAGGCCCAATCCTGGCGGTCGCGCAGCGAGCAGGTCGTACCGGTTGTCGTGGTGGTCTGCGTCGAGGCGGTCTGCCCCGATCCGCCACCCCCGCCGCCGCAGCCGGACAGCAACACGATCAAGGCCAATAGGGCCGTAACACGCTGACGCAACATCACTCTTTTCCCTCGCCGATCAGGCATTTAGCGAAAAGAAAAGCGATTGTCAGCAGATAGTGACGGCGGCGGATATTTCCGCTGGCGAGCCCTT
>JAQGLF010000011.1 GCA_028293025.1 Alphaproteobacteria bacterium | reverse complement strand
CGCGCGAGGAGGCGCGCCAGACCGCCGCCACGCTCGCGCGGACGCTCGAGGAGACCTACGTCTTCCCGGATGTCGCCCGGCATTATGCGGAGATGCTGCGCGCCAATGCGGCGCGCGGCGCCTATGACGGCTTCACTTCAGGCCGGGCGCTGGCGGAGCGGCTGACCGCCGACCTTCGCGCCGTCTCGCCCGACAATCACCTGAGGGTGCGGGCCGCAGCGCCCCGCGACGGCGGGCGCCGCGTCGTGGTCGCCGGTCCCGCGGGGGCCGCCCCGCCATCGTCGCCGCGCCCGGCCTTTCCGTGGAAGCCGATCGAGGAGGCGCGCTGGTTGACGCCGGAGATCGCCTATATCCGCTTCAACGTGTTTCCGGGCGACGACGAGACCGTCGCGGCGGCGCGCCAGTTCATGATCGATCATGCCGGCGCGAAAGCGATCATCTTCGACAACCGCACCCATCACGGCGGCGGCCTCGCCGAGATGAACGCGATGTTCCCCTATCTCTTTTCGAAGCCGGCCACCCTGGTGACGATGGATACGCGCGCATCGGTCGACCGCAGCCGCGGCAGCCCGGTCGGCGATACGAACATGCGCCTCGTCCCGGCCGGTCCGGACATCGTACGGAGGGAGCATTATGTCCTGCCCAGCACGACCGAGAAGAGGTTGTTCGGCGCGAAGGTGTTCGTCCTCGTTTCGGGCGCCACCGGCTCGGCGGCGGAGCATATGACGCTCGCCCTCAAGCATACCCACCGGGCGACGATCGTCGGCGAGACCACCGCCGGCGCCGGCCATTATGGCGGCGACGAGCCGATCGGCGACAAGTTCAGCGCCTTCATTCCGGTCGGCCGCAGCTTCGATCCCGACACCGGCAAGGATTGGGAAGGCGGCGGCATCGCGCCCGACGTCGCGGCTCCGGCCGAGCAGGCGCTCACCGAGGCCCTGGTCCTTAGCGGCCTCGCCCGCGCCGAGGCCGAGCGTATCTCCGCCGAGGTGAAGCCGACCGGGTCGATGGCCCGCCGGACGCCGCGAATTTAAAGCCCAATTCATCGCCCCGCTCACGTCCCTTTGCGCCTGGCCTGCGGTTGCGGAGGATCGCAATAAGGCGGCTGGGGCTCTGCCGGATCTTCGCCTGACCACCGTAAGGCTTGATTGACGATCGGAAGTGCGAAACAGAACCGCTTCATGAGCGCCGCGCCTCCGCCGTCCCCTTCACCGTCCCCGGACCGGATGATCCTCTCTTCGCAAGGCCTCGCCGCCTGGCTGGCGGAGCAGGATGTCGCCTTGGCGCTGACCACCTACCAGGCGGGCCGCCTCTTCTTCATCGGCCGCAAGGCGGATGGCGGCCTGCGGGCGCACGAGCGGATGATCGAGCATTGCCAGGGCCTCTGGACCGACGGCGACACTTTGTGGACGAGCAGCCGGAGCATCCTCTGGCGCTTCGCGAACGACATGCGGGAGGAAGCGCGTACGAAGCGCGGCGCCGACCGCCGCTTCGTCCCCCGCGAGGGGCGGGTGACGGGCGCGCTCGACATTCACGATATCGCGGTCGGCGACATCGGCGGGGGCGGAACGGGTCCGATCTTCGTCAACACCGCCTTCAACTGCCTCGCCACGATCAGCGAAACGGCAAGCTTCCGCCCTTTATGGCGGCCCCCTTTCATCTCCACCCTGGTCAGCGAGGATCGCTGCCACCTCAACGGCCTGGCCATGGACGGCGCGCGGCCCGCCTTCGTCACCGCGGTCAGCCGCTCCGACGTCGCCGATGGCTGGCGCGACCGCCGCCGCGACGGCGGGGTGGTGGTCGATGTCGCCTCGGGGGAGATCGTGGCCTCCGGCCTCTCCATGCCGCACTCGCCGCGCCTCCACGAGGGGAGGCTGTGGCTGCTGAATTCGGGCCGGGGGGAGCTCGGCTGGGTCGATCGGGAAAGCGGGGTCTTCACGGCCGTGGCCTTTTGTCCCGGCTATGCGCGCGGCCTCGCCTTCGTCGGCAGCCACGCCGTGATCGGCCTGTCGCGTCCGCGCCGGAACCAGACCTTCGAAGGCCTCGAACTCGATGAAAGACTCGCCGCCGCGGACGCCGCAGCGCGCTGCGGCCTGCTGATCGTCGACATCGAGCAGGGCAGGGCCGTCGAATGGCTTCGCTTCCAGAACACGATCGACGAGCTGTACGACGTGGCGGTGCTTTCCGGCGTGGCCCAGGCCGAGGCCGTCGGCTTCCTCGGTGAAGCGATCCAGCAGGCGGTCACCGTCGAAGCCGACGGGGCTGGTGCGCCGGGAGGGGGTCGCGCCCACTGAGCGGCCCTCGGCAGGAAGCCTGCCGCGGCGCTTCTCCGAATGCCCCCTTACAGATGGAAGTCGGTATGGGTGATGGGGTGTGCGTCGCCGATGACGACGATCAGCTCGAAGTCGGCGGTGCCGTCGCCGTCGACGTCTCCCGACACGGTCCAGATCGGGCTGTTGCCCGCGCCCTGCACGGCGATGAGGTCGCCGGCCTGGCCGTCAAAGGCGGTGGCGCCGTCGACGAAGTGGAAGGACTGCTTGCCGTCGAGCACGCTGTTGGCGTCGATCTGGGACAGGTCGATGATGTCGCCGGTCGAGAAGTCCTGGATGC